>NZ_JBELQE010000113.1:0-17808 GCF_040270385.1 Methylorubrum podarium
CAGCGCCGGAAACGGCCGACCCTTCGAAACGGAAGGACAGCGATCGCCCGATCCAGTCACCCGGATCAGCTCCGCTCCACCGACAATCCCGAAGACCAGAGAAACCCCCGCCCCACCACCTGGTGGACCGCGGCGCCCCGTCGGTGAAAGTGGGTATATGGGGCCCGAGCCTGAGCGTCAATCGGAAAATCGCGGAACGTGCGGAGATCGCCGCCGCAGGGCTCCGGGAAGCAAGCGAGAGGCACTCCGACTCTGGAGTGCCCTCCCCTCTCAGCCGCGCGTGCCCCAGCGACTGCCCATCTGGCCTTGGCCGGCGGCCTTCTGGCCGACCGCCGGGCCGCTGGCGCGAGACGGGCGGTGGAGCGATTGGGTCGACTCGCTTTCCGGGGCGAGCAGATCCGGCACGCCCGCCTCGGCCTCCGTCCCGCGGCCCTGTGCGAACTGTCCCGCCTTGCGGAACCGCCAGAGGTAGCCGGGCACGACCGCCTCAACCGCCGTAGGCACGATCCCGAGCGCCTCGATGGTGCGCCCCTCCGCCTTGGCGGCATCCGAGACCACGTTGTCGGTCTGGAGCAGGGTGACCTGATCGCGCGTCAGCTTGAAGTTGGCCGGAAGAAGCCCGAGGGTCAGCGTGTCGGCGATCTCGATGACGCGGGCCTGCAGGCGCGCCACGGGCTCCGGCAGGTCGAGCACGGCGCGGCGGCGCATCGTCACTTCGAGCATGTAGCGCACGAAGTATTCGAGCGTGTTCACCTCCGGCCCGCCGAGTTCGTAGACGCGGCCGCCGGGCACGAGGCCGTCGACCGCGCGGGCGATCGCCTCCGCGACATCGCCGACGAAGACCGGCTGGAAGCGGCTCTGCGCCCCGGCGAGCGGAAGGGCGGGCAGGAAGGTCGCGAGCGAAGCGAAGCGGTTGAAGAAGCTGTCGCCGGGGCCGAACACCAGCGAGGGACGGAAGATCACCGCGTCGGGGCAGGCCCGCAGCACCTCCGCCTCGCCGAGCGCCTTGGAGCGGGCGTAGAGCGAGGGCGAATCCGGGTCGGCGCCGATCGCCGAGACGTGGACCAGCTTGGCGCCGACCGCCGCGGCGGCCCGGGCGATCTCGCCGGCCCCCTCGGTCTGGAGCTTCGAGAAGCGCTGGCTGCCCGTCTCCTGCAGGATGCCGACGAGGTTGATGACGATGTCGGAATGCTCGACCGCGCGGCGGACCGAGTCGGGGTAGCGGAGATTGGCCTGGACGGCGACGATCTGGCCGACCTTGCCCAGGGGCTGCAGGAACAGCGCGAGATCGGGCCGGCGCACGGCGACGCGGATGCGGTAGCCGCGCTTCGCCAGGGACCGCACCACGTGGCGCCCGAGGAAGCCGGAACCGCCGAACACGGTCACGAGCTGCGATTGCGGACGGGTCGTAGCGCCGGGCGCGGTGACGAGGCTGCTCATGGCCGATGGAGGCCCCTTTCTCGGGTGACACGTCGAGGCGGGCGGCAGAACCGCCGCACGGCCAACGAGCCCCGGAGCGCGACCGTCGGCAGCACGCTCCTTAGACCAGTTTGAAGTCGAGGGCAGCCTGTCGGCACAAGGAAAATGGAGGGGATCGCGCAACGTTCCAGAAGTTGGTTGCCGGCTCTTCTCGAACCGTCGAGCGACCCCGCCCCGTCATCGATGATCGAAGCGGCCCTCGCACAGGAAGTGCAGGGTTTGCGAGAGCGCGCGGCGGTTCCGCATCAGGGTCGGATGCGCGGCCGGAAGCACGACGTGATCGGCCATTCCCTCGAGGCGGGTGCGCGCGACGGTGACGCGCCCGTCGTTCGGCCCCGGCAGCAGCAGCAGGGAAGCCAGGGGATAGAGGCTGCGGCGGCCGGCGATGACGCCGAGCGGATAATCGACCGGGCCGAACAGGCGCTCCTGGCCGGCCCCGCGCAGCGTGACGAGTTCGGCACCGGCCGGACCGAAGAAGCGGCGGTAGGGCGCGAGGCGGTGCAGCGCGTCGGCGACCTCGCTGCCGCCGTTGGGCGGGCCCAGCATCACCACCCGCCCGAGATTCGCCGGCCGGTGCCGGGCCAGGAGCACGCGCGCGACGAGGCCGCCCATGGAATGGGTGACGATGTGGAGGCGGCTCACGCCGGCAGCGAAGGCCGCGACTTGCGGCGCGATCATCTCGGCGATGTCGGCGAGCGCCAGCCGGCGGGCGGGATAATCGCGGTTGAGCGTGGCGTAGCCCTCGGCCGCGAGTTCACGCTCCAGGGGGCGCAGCGAGGCGGCCCGGCGGGCGATGCCGTGCAGGAGGAGGACGCCCTCGGTCACGTCCGAACGGCCGCCGCGTCGGCGAAGGTTTCGCGGAGCAGCGCGGCGAAGCGTTCGACCGATGGATCGGCGCCGGCCATGCCGCGGACTAGGCGAAGGGCGAGGCCCGGCAGCGACGGCAGACCGGATTCGTCCGGATCGAGGCGGCGCAGCGTCGGCGGCAGCCCGTGCGGGGTGCGCAGGGTGATGCCGAGACCGGCCGCGACCGCGGCCCACAGGCCCGCGAGGCCGGGGCTGCTGAAGGCGACGCGCCAGGGGATGCCGGCCGCGTCGAGCGCTCCTGTGGCGGCCTGGCGGAAGAGGCAGGGCGGTCCGAACAGCGCGAGCGGCAAGGGGCGATCGGCGGCGAGGCCAGCCTCCGTGCGCGGCCCGACCCAGACCAGGGGCAGTCGCGCGATCAGGCTCCCCTCCCCCGCCGCGCCGGTCGCGTCCCAGACCAGGGCGAGGTCGAGGCGGCCGGCCTCCACCTCGGCCCGCAGGACCGCGTCGCGCTCCACATGCGCCTCGACCCGCACCCCCGGGTGCAGCCGGGCGAAGCGGGCGAGCACCGTCGGCAGTTCGGTCTCGGCGAAATCCTGCGGCAGGCCGAGGCGGACCCGGCCGGCCAGGGCGGGGGCGGCGACGGCGCCCAGAGCCGCGTCGTTGAGATCGAGCAGGCGGCGGGCATAGCCCAGAAGCATCTCGCCCGGCTCTGTCAGCGCCAGCCCGCGGCCGTTCCGCCGCAGCAGGGGCTGGCCGACCTGATCCTCGAGCTTGCGCAGCTGCAGGCTGATCGCCGAGGGCGAGCGCCCGAGGCGGGTGGCGGCCTTGGCGAAGCTGCCGAGATCGATCCCGGTGACGAAGGTGCGCAACACATCCATGTCGAGGTTCACGGGGAGCGCGGCCATCGTTCAGTTTTTCCGAAGCATCGGTGAAGAACTACGCGATTTTCCTGAACGATGCTGCGTGGTTCATTCGTCGGCGTCAACGGCGGATCGGCCGCCGTCACAGGGATTTAAGAGCTGCCATGCCCTTCGTCAGCCTCAAGGTCGCCGGCCCGGAGATCGGGACCGGCATCGTCGCCGAACTCCAACGAGAGATCACCGCGCTGATGGGGGAGGTGCTGGGCAAGCGGGCGGATCTCACCGCCGTCCTGGTCGAACCGGCACCGACCGGCGGCTGGTCCGTCGGCGGCGAGGCGGTGGTGCGGGCGGCGCATATCGAGGCGCGGGTGACGCAGGGCACCAACACCGCGGCGGAGAAGGCGCGGTTCGTGGCCGCCGCCCACGACCTGCTGGTGCGGACGTTGCCGGGGCCGCTGCCGCTGGCGACCTACGTCGTCGTGCAGGAGGTGCCGGCCGATGCCTGGGGCTACGGCGGCCTCACGCAGGCGGAGCGCGCCCGAGACGCCGCGGCGCGGCGTTAGACGGGGCCGGCCCCGCGACGAAGGGAAGAGCCCGTCGCGGTCGCGCTTCGATTCGGCCGTGTTCCCTGGCATCCTCGCACCGGGGATTCGCAGCGAGGCGCGGGGTTGTTGGCGGCAGGGACACGGCACGGCGCGTCGATCGGTTCGGGCCGGCTGCTCCTGCTCTACGCTGCCCTCTACGGCGGTTACGGCGCGCTCTCGCCCTTCCTGCCGGCCTTCCTCGAAGGGCGGGGGCTGGGACCGGGCGAGATCGGGACGCTGCTCTCGGCCGCGATGCTGGTGCGGCTCGCCGCCGGGCCGCTGGCGGGCGGGCTCGCCGACCGGCACGGCGCCGTGCGGGCCTTCCTGGCCGGAGGGCTCGCCCTCTCGGCGGCCTTGACCCTGGCGTTCCTCGGCGGCCACGGGTTTGTCGTGCTGCTCGCCGTCGCCCTCGCGCAGGCGGCGGCGACCGCGCCGCTCGCGCCTCTGGCCGATGCGACGGTGCTCGCCGGCAGCTGCGACGGCGCCGTCTACGGCCGCATCCGCGCCGCCGGTTCGGCCGCCTTCATCGCGACCACGATCCTCACCGGCCATCTCATCGGGCTGTTCGGCCACGGTGTCGGGCCTCTCGCCTGCGGAATCCTGTTCGCGGCCGGGACAATGCTGGCGCTGCGCCTTCCGGCAGCGCCCGCTGCCGTGACGCCGACCGAGGCGGCGGGCGGCGGATTCGCGGCGCTCGCCGCGGATGCGCGGTTCCGCCGTGTCGTCCTCACCGCCGCCCTGGTGATCGGGGCGCATGCCATGCACGACGCCTTCGCGGTCATCGTCTGGCAGACGGCGGAGATCGGGCCGCGGGCGGCGGGCCTGCTCTGGGCGGAAGCGGTCGCGGCGGAGGTGATGGTGTTCCTCTGGCTCGGACCGCGGCTCATGGCGCGGATCGGCCCCGCCCGGTCGCTGATCCTGGCCGCGCTCGCGGGAGCGTTGCGCTGGGCGGTGCAGGCGCAGACCTCCTGGCTGCCCGCCCTCGTCGCGATCCAGGCGCTGCACGGGCTGACCTTCGCGCTCCTGCACCTCGCCTGCCTGCGGTTGATCGCGCAGATCGTGCCGGACCATCGGCGGGCGACGGCGCTCACGCTCTACGGCACGTTCGGGCTCGGCCTCGCCTCCGCGCTGATGACGCTGCTCTCGGGCGCCCTCTACGGCCGGTTCGGCACGGCGGGCTTCTGGGCGATGGCCGCGGTGAGCCTGTCCGCCGTCCCGGTTGCGCGCGGGCTCTCGGGCGTCCGATAAGCCGGGGCATCGAGCCTCGGAGCATTCGCCTTCGCGGGCTGGAACATATATAGAACAAATCAGGGAGCCCCTCTGATTCCATGCCCGTCGTCGCCGACATCCTGATCCCGCTCGCGCTCGACACCGCCTACAGCTACGCGGTGCCGACCGGGCTCGCCCTCGCCGAGGGCGACATCGTGCAGGTGCCGCTCGGGCCGCGCGAGACGATCGGCGTGGTCTGGGGGCTCGACGAGCGGGCGTCGGGAGGGAACCTGCGGCCGGTGACGGGGCGGGTCGAGGCGCCGCCCCTCTCGGATTCCCTGCGCAAGCTGGTCGATTGGCTCGCCCGCTACACCCTCGCGCCGAAGGGCTCGGCGCTCGCGATGGCGCTGCGCCTGCCCGACGAGACCGCCCGCAACGAGGCGCCGCGCATCGGCGTGCGCCCCTCCGGCAAGCCGCCGGCCCGGCAGACCGCGGCCCGAGGCAAGGTGATGGCGGTGGCCGCCGACGGCGCGGTGCGCGGCAAGAGCGCGCTGGCCAAGGAGGCCGGCGTCTCGCTCAGCGTGGTCGATGGGCTGATCGACGACGGCGCGCTGGAGACGGTGGCGCTGATGCCCGAGCCGGTAGCGCTGCCGCCGGACCCGGACCATCCGCGGGTGCCGCTGTCGGACGCGCAGGCGGAGGCGGCGCACGCCCTCATCGCGCAGGCTCCCTCCCCGACCGATACGGTGACGGGTGAAACCATCCTCCTCGAAGGCGTCACCGGCTCGGGCAAGACCGAGGTCTATTTCGAGGCGGTGGCCGAATGCGTGCGGCAGGGGCGGCAGGCCCTGGTGCTGATGCCGGAGATCGCGCTCACCGCGCAGTTCCTCGACCGCTTCGCCGGGCGCTTCGGCGTCAGGCCGGCCACCTGGCATTCCGGCATCGGTGGCAAGCGCCGCGAGCGGCTGCGGGCGGGTGTCGCCGCGGGCGAAGTCTCGGTGGTGGTCGGCGCCCGTTCCGCCCTGTTCCTGCCGTTCCGGAAGCTCGGCCTGATCGTCGTCGATGAGGAGCACGAGACCGCCTACAAGCAGGAGGACGGCGTCCACTATCACGCCCGCGACATGGCGGTGGTGCGCGGCAAGATCGAGGGCTGTCCCGTCTTGCTCGCCTCGGCCACGCCCTCGATCGAGTCGCGGGTCAACGCCTCGACCGGGCGATACCGCCACGTGGTGCTCCCCGGCCGGTTCGGCGGGCGACCGCTGCCCGACATCGCGGCCATCGACATGCGCCTCGACAAGCCGGAGCGCGGGCGCTTCCTGTCGCCGCCGATGCTGAATGCGGTGAAGGCGACGCTGGCCGCGGGCGATCAGGCGCTGCTGTTCCTCAACCGGCGGGGCTACGCGCCGCTCACCCTGTGCCGCGCCTGCGGTCACCGCTACCAGTGCCGCAACTGCTCAACTTGGCTGGTCGAGCACCGCTTCCGCCGGGCGCTGGTCTGCCACCAGTGCGGCTACGCCGAGCGCAAGCCCGAGGCCTGCACCGAGTGCGGCGCCTTCGACCACCTCACCCCCTGCGGGCCGGGCGTCGAGCGGATCGCCGAGGAGGTGATCGAGCTTTTTCCGGAGCAGCGCGTCGTCGTGCTGTCGAGCGACTTTCCCGGCGGGGCCGAGCGGTTGCGGCAGGAGCTGGAAACGGTGGCGGCGGGCGAGTGCGACATCGTCATCGGCACGCAGCTCGTGGCCAAGGGCCACAACTTTCCGCACCTGACGCTGGTCGGCGTCCTCGACGCCGATATCGGCCTCACCTCCGGCGATCCGCGGGCGGCCGAGCGCACCTTCCAGCTGCTGCAGCAGGTGACGGGGCGCGCGGGGCGGGGCGAGCGGCCGGGGCGCGCCCTGGTCCAGACCTATCAGCCCGAGCACCCGGTCATCGCCGCCCTGCTCTCGGGCGATGCCGACCGATTCTACGAGGAGGAAATCTGGGCGCGCGAGGCGGCGGGCTTGCCTCCGTTCGGACGGCTCGCGGCGCTGATCGTCTCCGCCGAGGAGCGGGAGAAGGCGGAGGCGCACGGTCAGGCTCTGGCGCGGGTCGCCGATCCGCCGGCGGGCGTCACCGTGCTCGGTCCGGCGGAGGCGCCGCTCGCTTTGGTCCGCGGGCGCTGGCGCTTCCGGCTCCTGGTCAAGACCGAGCGCGGCATCGACGTGCAGAGCTATCTGCGGGACTGGCTGGCCCGCGGACCGAAGCCGCGGGGTAATCTCAAGGTCGCAATCGACGTGGACCCGCAGAGCTTTCTATAATCGGGTCCGTTCGCCGCCGGCTCGAGGTCACCTGACGGTCTCTGGCCCTCGGCCCATTCGAGGAGCGCCGCGCCTTGCTGACCTACGAGAAGAAGCCCGATTCCGCGATCGCCGAGATCGTCGTCGACGGAAAGATCACGGACGAGGAGATGAACGCGGTGATGACCGCGATGAAGGCGGACCTCGAGAAGGGCGGCCGGCTCAAGCTGCTGGAGGATATCCGCAGCTTCGAGGGCATGGAGCCGGCGGCCTTCTTCAAGGATCCCCGCTTCGGCCTCTCGATGATGAAGGGCGTGAGCCACGTGGCCCTCGTCACCGACGCGACCTGGCTGCGGGCGGTGGCCGAGACCTTCGGCTTCGTCTCGCCGGTCCAGATCAAGGTGTTCGAGCGCGCGCGCATCGGTGAGGCGAGGACCTGGCTCGAAGCCGGCGTGTGACGGCGCGCGACGCCCTTCCATAAAACAGAAGCGGGCCTTACGGGCCCGCCCCTCGATTGCAGGGAATTCGATCCCGTCAGTCGGCGAGCGCGGTGCGGACCGTGTGGCGCTTGGCCATCCAGCGGCCGGTGCAGAGGCCGCCGGAGACGCGCCACGTCCCGGTCCCCGAGCGGGTCTGAAGCCGGCCCGAGGCGGTGCCGTTCGCCGCCGCCGTCGCGACGTTCAGGCCGACGCCGCCCCCCGCATCGACGCGGCCGGTCACGGTGGCGCTGCCGGAGGACGCATTCGCGATCGGACGAACCTGCCCGTCGCGCACGGCGAGGGTGTAGCTGTACTGGGCGTCGCACAGACCGCTCTCGGTCACGAGTTGGACGGACCATGTCCCGTCGAAATCACCCGCCATCGCCGGCGAGACGAGCGCGGCGGCCAGAGCGGCGGTGAGGGCGAACTTGGGCATGCGTCATCCAGCTCAGCGACGAGGGTGAACGTACGGTGCGCCGTCGCCTGCGCTGTCCGTACCGTCGATCTGTGAGATGCCCGCACTCTACCCGAACAAGAGGCGATAATATGACGGCAACCGATGCCTCGGTTTCCGTCAAATCACGACTGTTCGTGGAACAAACTACGCGGTGACACCGAAGAAGTTCCGAAACCTGTGACTTTCGGGCACACCGGTGTTGCAAGCGCAGCCGTATAAACCGTTGGAAAAGCTTCGCGCCGCGTAAGCGAAACAGCCAAGATCAGTCTTCGAGGGCGTCGAACCGCTCCGCTTGCTTGGCGTCGCCGACGCTCATCGCGGCGGCGCGCACGCGATCTGGGCCTCGATCGGACATGGGGCCTGCTCAGGATCGACCGTCGAACGGCGCCGGAGACCGTCCCGAAGGGCCTCGGTCAGGCCGACGGTTCGGCGAGCCGCGCCCGGTGGCGGTCGAGGGCGTCGAGCAGGATCGGCATGAAGGGGGACGATGCATCGAGCCCGGCCACCCCCTCTCCGAGCCGGTCGAGGGCCCGCACCTGCGCATCGAGCCCGTCATAGGTGGCCAGATAGGCCCAGATCGCCTCGTCGGCCTCGCCGACCTGGGCCGGTTGCTCGGAGGCGAGAAGCGCCGAGAAGGTATCGAGGGTTCTGTCCAGGTTCGCCACGTCGGCTCCTCTCACGGCATCCACGAGGATCGGACCGGGACGCCCACCGCCGATGTGGATGCCGGCGCGCCGGGGGCGTGCGTCGGGACGGGGTGTCGAAGCGGCCGGCGGGCGCGCCGCGGAGCGCTCGACCGTCCCGTCCCGTGGTCGCGTGTCAGCGGCGACGGCCGCCGATGAGGCTCGCCGCGGCGGCGAACCCGACGCCCGCGACGAGCGCCGCGGTCGTGAGGGGATGGAGCGCGCCGCGGGTGTAGAGGCTGCGCCGCATCACGTAACCGGGATGGCCCCCGGCCGTGCGGCCGCCCACGCCCGCCTGGTAGAGCGACCCTTCCGGGCGGCGGGGCGGCTCCTCGCGCATCTGCAGCCCGGCCATGCTGCTGCCGACCGTGTCGAACACGCGCGGCGCCACGGCCTGGGCCGCGCTCATGATCCGCCCGCCGCCGCCGACATAGATGTCGCGGCGGGGATGCACCGCCGCGTGGAGGATCGCCTCGGCGACCTCCTCCGTCCGGTAGACCGGCGGGGGCAGCTTCGGCTCGCGGTCGGTGTAGTTGCGGGCATGCGCCGGGAACGGGGTGTCGGTCGCCGCCGGCTTGATCAGCGTGACCGCGACCGGCGCGCCCTCCTCCTTCAGCTCGACGCGGAGGGAGTCGGTGAAGCCTTTGATGGCGTGCTTGCTCGCGCTGTACATGCCCTGGAGCGGGAGGGCGACGTCGGAGGCGACGCTGCCGAGATTGATCAGCGTGCCGCCGCTCCGCTTCAGGTGCGGCAGCGCGACGAGCGAGCCGTAGACGACGCCCCAGAAGTTCACGTCGAACAGGCGCCGGTGATCACCGTCCTCGACCTCTTCGAGCCGGCCGATGATCGAGAGCCCGGCATCGTTCACCCAGGTGTCGATGCGGCCGTAGCGGTCGATCGCGGCGCGCGCCAGCGCCTCGACCTGGGATCGATCCGAGACGTCCGTGACGACGTCGAGCGCCTCGCCGCCCTCCCGCTCGATCCCGGCCCGGATCTCGGCCAAAGCCTCCCCGTTGCGGGCGGCGAGCACGACGCGGGCACCGCGCGCCGCGGCCATCCGCGCCGTCGCGAGCCCGATGCCGCTGGAGGCGCCGGTGATGACGATGACCTGCCGGTCGAGCGGCGTCTTGGCAGCGCTCGGCATGCGCATCTCCTGTGACCATGGGGCAGCCGAGACCGGTCGGGCGCAGATGTCGTCCCGGAGGCTGTCGCCCAGTGAACCCGGCCGCGAACGGCTCAGTTTCCGGGGCGCGTCGCGGGATCGCCGGTGATCCGCCTCGATCTCACCCCCAAGCGTCCAGGATCTCGGCGGTCGGGGCCGTCTCGATCTGCTCGCCGAAGCGGCTCTGGTAGAGGAACATCATCGCGTCGTAGGTCTGGTCGGCGGAGGAGCAGACCGCGTCGCAGGCGACGATGACGCGATAGCCCCGGTCGACCGCGCCGAGGATGGTGGCGAGCACGCAGACATCGGTCTCGCCGCCCGTCACCACGAGGGTGTCGATGCCGTCCGCCTCCAGCATCCGCTCGAGATCGGGCTCCAACCAGGGCGAGTAGACGCGCTTGTCGACGACCTTGGCGGGCGGCGCGTACCGGGTCAGGCTCGGCAGCAGCTCGACCATCCCGGACCCGAGCGCCTCCAGGGTCATCTTGGGCCAGCGCTCGTAGTAGCGCCGCCACACCCCGCGCCCTTCCTCCGGCAAGCGAACGGGCACGAAGCGGGTGAACACGGTCCGCTCCGGATGGGCGGCGGCGAGGCGCTCGATGTTCGGCAGGATGCGGGCGAGCCAGGGCGTGTGCCAGTCGGTCTCCTCGGAGAACATCCGCTGCGCGTCGACGCAGAGATGCGCGGCCCGCGGGCCGAGATCACCGAATTTCAGACCGTCCTTGCCCGCCATCTCGCCCGCCATCCTGTCCGCCTCTCCCTGCTCCGACCCCTTGTCCTCGACGCCCTCAGTTCGGGTGGAAGACGACCTTCACGCAGCCGTCCTTCTTGTCGCGGAACGTCTTGTAGAGGTCGGGCCCGTCCGCGAGGTCGGTGGAGCGGTGGGTGATCAGCGAGGCAGTGTCGAACTTGCCCTCCTGGATCAGCTTGGTCAGCGGTTCGAGGTAGCGCTTCACGTGGGTCTGGCCGCTCTTGAGGGTCAGCCCCTTCTGGACGATCGCGCCCATGTTGACGGGAATCGGCCCGCCGTAGACGCCGGGCACCGAGACGATGCCGCAGGGCCGCACCGCCCGGATCGCTTCCATCAGCGCGTAGGGCCGCTCGGTCGAGGTCAGCTTCTCCTGCAGCGTCGCGATCACGCTGGAGATGCCGTGGCCGGCGCTGGCCTCCATGCCGACGCAGTCGATCACGCCGTCGGCACCCTCGCCCCGGCTGATCTCCTTGATCCGCTCGAACACGTCCTCCTTGGCGAAGTCGATGATGTCGGTCGCGCCGTATTTCGAGGCGAGCGCGAGGCGCTCCGGCACGGTGTCGATGGCGATGATCCGCTCGGCCCCCATGATCTTGGCCGACTGGATCGCGAACAGGCCGACGGGCCCCGCGCCCCAGACGGCGATGATCTCCCCGCCCTTGATCTCGCAATGCTCGGCGCCCTGCCAGCCGGTCGGCAGGATGTCGGTGAGGAACAGGACCGACTCGTCGTCCATGCCGTCGGGCACCTTCATCGGCGCCACGTCGGCCATCGGCACGCGCACGTACTCGGCCTGCCCGCCCCAGTAGCCGCCGGTGATGTGCGAGTAGCCGAATAGGCCGGCGGTGGTGAAGCCGAACTGCGCCGCCGCCATCTCGGCGTTGCGGTTCGATCGCTGGCAGACCGACCAGTTGCCGAGCCTGCACTGGCGGCACTCGCCGCAATTGATGTTGAAGGGCACGACGATCCGGTCACCCTTCTTGAACTTAGTGAAGCCCGGCGCGGTCTCGACCACCTCGCCCATGAATTCGTGCCCGAGCACGTCGCCCGACTTCATGGTCGGCATCTGGCCGTCCATCAGGTGGAGGTCGGAGCCGCAGATCGCGCAGGACGTCACCTTGATGATGACGTCGCGCGACTCCTCGATCGTCGGATCCGGCACCGTGTCGCAGCGGATGTCGCCCTTGCCGTGCCAGCACAGTGCTTTCATGGAACGTCCTCGCGGTTCGCCGACGACGCCGTTCGGGCATCGCGGCAGGGAACCTCCGGCGCGTACGGCCAAGTTCCGTCGAGGATCTCCGACGCTACAGTTTGACGCCGAGCCACCGGTTCACGCGCGTCACGAGCCAGACGGTGGCGATGGCCACGCACACACCCCAGCCGACCTCCACGACCCGCGAACCGGCCATGCGCTCCACCGGTCCGACATGGGGCACGAGCAGGATGATCGTGGCGGTGATCCCGGCGAGCCGGCAGGCGCTCGCCACGTTGACGAGCCAGCAGACGAGGATCGCCAGCACCACCCCAAGCGCGTAGGTCGGAACGGACGGCCCCAGGGTGAGGTAGGCGCCAAGCCCGATCAGGCCGCCGATCGCCGCGCCGGTGAACTGGTCCCGGGCGGTGGTGCGCGTCGCGCCGAACTCGGTCTGCGCCACCGCGACCGCGGTGATCGCCGCCCAGAACCCTTCCTGCAGACCGAGCAGCTGGGTCGGCAGATAGGCGACGACGGCCGCGACCGAGGACATCACCCCGTGCGCGAGGCCGCCGGACAAGCGGCGGCGCAGCGGCAGACGCTTGTGCAGCCGCGCGGCCTGATCCCGCAGCCAGCGGATGCGGCTGGTGTCGCGGTCGGCCCGGCGTGTCGTCTCCGCGGCGGTCTCCTGCCTCGGATCATCCGCGCCCGTCGGCTCCTGTCCCGTCGGCTCTTCTTGGCGCAAAGCCCTGTCGGCCGGCATCCGTTCTTCCCTTCCTTCGCCACGACGCGCGAGCGGCCGCCGTCCAGCACCCTGCCCCGAAACCCCTGCCCTGCCTCCAAACGCGGGGCGAGGCGCATGGGACCGGTCGAATTTCCGCCGAACCCCGCCCGCGCGGCGGGGTTGTCCGGGCATTCCCCGACATCCCACGGCACCGGAGCCCGGCCCATGGAATCCTTTCCCAAGCCCCCTTTCCCCGATCAGCCGCAGCCGATGCCCGGCTCGACTCGCGCCATGGACCCGACGCCGGACCACGGCGAGACGAGCTACAAGGGTTCCGGCCGCCTGGAGGGCAAGAAGGCGATCATCACCGGCGGCGATTCCGGGATCGGCCGCGCCGTGGCGCTCGCCTTCGCCCGCGAGGGTGCCGACGTGCTGATCTCCTATCTCGACGAGGAGGAGGACGCCGCCGAGACGCGCCGCCTGATCGAGGAGGCCGGCCGCAAGGCCGTGCTGGTGCCGGGCAATATCGGCGACGCCGCCCATTGCCGGCGGATCGTCGAGCGGGCGGTGGAGGCGTTCGGGCGGGTCGATGTCCTCGTCAACAACGCCGCGCATCAGGCGACCTTCAGCGGCCCGGAGGAAATCTCGGATGAGGAGTGGGAGAAGACCTTCCAGGTGAACATCCACGCGATGTTCTACCTGACCAAGGCCGTGCTGCCGCACATGCGCGAGGGCGCGACCATCATCAACACCACCTCGGTCAACGCCGACGCGCCCAGCCCGCAACTGCTCGCCTACGCTACCACCAAGGGCGCGATCCAGAACTACACCGGCGGCCTCGCGCAGATGCTCGCCGAGCGGGGCATCCGCGTGAATTGCGTCGCGCCGGGCCCGATCTGGACGCCGCTGATCCCCTCGACCATGCCGGCCGAGAAGGTGACGCAGTTCGGCTCGCAGGTGCCGATGAAGCGGCCGGGCCAGCCCAAGGAACTCGCACCGGTCTACGTGATGCTGGCCTCCGACGAGTCGAGCTACGTCTCCGGCGCCACGGTGGCGGTGACCGGCGGCAAGCCGATCCTCTGAACCCGCTCACCCCTGATCGACCGCCGCGTCCGGCCGTGTGGCCGGGCGCCCCTGCCGGGAGCCTGCCGTGAAGAACCTGCGCGGAGCCGTCGTCGTCATCGCCGGCGCGTCGAGCGGTATCGGCCGCGCCGCCGCCCTCGCCTTCGCGCGGGAAGGCGCCCACGTCGTCGCCGCGGCCCGTCGCCGGGAGCCGCTCGCCCGGCTCGCGGAGGAGTGCAGCCGGATCGGCCCGGCCGCGCTCGCGGTGCCGACCGACGTCACCGATCCGGAGGCGGTCGAGGCCCTGGCCCGCGCGGCGGAGGACCGGTTCGGCCGGATCGATGCCTGGATCAACAATGCCGGCACCGGCGTGTTCGGGCCGTTCCAGGACGCGCCGCTCGACCTGCATCGCCGCACCGTCGAGGTGAACCTGTTCGGCGCCATGCACGGCGCCTACGCTGCCCTCCCCCGCTTCCTCGAACGGCGGCGGGGCATCCTCGTCAACATGGTGTCCCTCGGCGGCTGGGCGCCGGCCCCGTTCGCCGCCGCCTACACCGCGAGCAAGTTCGGCCTGCGCGGTTTCTCCGCCAGCCTGCGCCAGGAGCTGCGGCGCCATCCCCAGATCCATGTCTGCGCGGTGTTTCCGGCGATGGTCGACACGCCGGGCTTCGTTCACGGCGCCAACGTCTCCGGCCGCACCCTCGATCCCGGCCCGATGCTCTACGCCCCCGAGGAGGTGGCCGAGATCCTCGTCCACGTCGTGCGCCATCCCCGCGACGAGATCGCCGTGGGCTGGCCGGCGCGCGCCGCCCAGGCCGCCTATGCCCTGGCGCCGGGTCCGACCGAGCACCTGATGGGGATCGCCCTCAACCGGGCCCTCGACCGGGCCCGGCCCGCCCCGGTGACGCACGGAGCTCTGCGCGCACCTGTCCCAGACGGCACGGCGTCGGACGGCGGCTGGCGCGCGCGCAAGGGCCTTCCCTCGGCCTCGACCTTGAGCGCGATCGGCGTCGCCGTCCTCGCTGCCGGCGCGGCCCTCGCCCTCGGCAGCCAGCTCGGCAACCGCTCCGAACGGTCGAAACGGTGAACGCGGAGGCGCACGAGAAAACCCCCGGTTAAGCCTAAGCCCCTATGACCGGGCCATCGAGCCTGGTGATGAAAGGAGCGCCGATGACCAGGGACCAACTCGCGACCGAACTGAAGCGCATGGCCTCCTCGCAGGTCAGCGACATCGAGCGCGCGGTCAAGGCGGGCCACAAGACCATCGCCCTGAACGAACTGGCCGACCTCGACCGTCAGCTCAAGGCGCTGGCCGCCGCCCTCAAGGCCAAGCCCGTCGTCCGGGCCTGAGCCCGGCTTTCAAGCGAGCATCGAATCGATCGGACGGCCACGGCCCCGCCCCCGGGCGGAGGCCGCGCCCTCCCCGATCGGATCCGCCGCCCAGCCGGCCGTCCGCCGTCAGCGGTCGCGGCCGAGCAGCACCAGCCAGCCGATGCCGAGCATCGCCACCGTCATCCCGATGATGACGAAGGCCGGCGTGCCGAGATCGATCAGCCGCGGCGCGAGCTGCGTGGCGAACGCCGCCACGACGAGGCCGACGGCGACCCGCGCCGCGCCGCGCTCGATGCCGCGCACCAGCTTGTCCATCCCCTTCAGCTCGATCTCGACGGTGACGCGCCCCTGCTTGAGCCGCACCAGCATCAGGTGGATCAGTGTCGGCAGTTCGGAGGCCGCGCCGTAGAGGCCGCTGCCGAGCGACTCGGCCTTGCGCATCAGCCCGCGCAGGGAGAATTGCGAGCGCATGCTCGCCCGCACGGTGGGGCCGGCGGCGGCGAACAGATCGAAACCCGGATCGAGCTGGCGCATCACGCCGTCGGCGGTGACGAGCCCCTTGAACAGGATCGCGAGATCCGTCGGCATCGCGAGGTCGTTCTCGCGGGCCATCGTCATGAAGTCGGTCAGCACCAGCCCGAGATTGAGCGGGATCGAGGAATGGGCCTGGACGAAGTTCTGGGCGGATTGCTCCAGCTTGCTCAGGTCCGGATTCGAGGTGCCGGTCCAATCGAGGAGCGTGGCCATCAGCCCGTCGACATCCTGCTTGAGCATGGCGCCGATCAGGACGAGGAGCTGCTGGCGCCGCTTCTGCGACAGGCGCCCGACGATGCCGAAATCGATGAAGCCGATCCGGTTGTCGGGCAGGATCAGCAGGTTGCCGGGATGCGGGTCGGCGTGGAACACGCCCTCGATCAGCGCCATCCGCAGGAAGGCGTCGCAGCCCTTCTGCGCCAGCGCCTTCTTGTCCGCCCCCATCGCCCGCAGCGCGGCGGCGTCGTTGGGCGAGATGCCGTGGATGAACTCCTGGACGAGCACCCGCTCGGAGCACCACTCCCAGAAGATCTTCGGGATGACGATGTCGTCGCGCCCGGCGAAGATCTCGGCGATCATCTCGCAGTTGCGGGCCTCGTTGAGCAGGTCGAGCTCGCCGTTGAGGCCGTTGGCGAGGTGGCGCATCTGCTCCTGAGGCTGGTAGCGGGCCATCTCCGGCCACTCCGCCTCGACGATGCGGGCGCCGTGCGCCATCAGCCGCAGGTCCGCCTCGATGATCTTGCGCAGGCCCGGCCGCAGGACCTTGACCACGACCTCCTCGCCGGAATGCAGCCGCGCCCGGTAGACCTGGGCGATCGAGGCCGAGGCGATCGGATTGAGGTCGAACTCGGCGAAGACTTCCTCCGGCGGCGCGCCGAGATCGGCTTCGAGCTGCGGGCCGATCAGCGCCCACGGCACCGGCTTGACCTGGCTGTGCAGCTTCTCCAGCTCGTCGGTCCAGACCGGCGAGAGCAGGTCCGGGCGGCTCGCCAGGATCTGGCCGAACTTGATGAAGGTCGGCCCGAGCGTCTCGATGGCGCGGCGCAGGCGCTCTGGCTGCGACAGCCGGGTGACGTCGACCCGCGGCGTGCGGCGGGGGATGAGCGGGATGTTGTGCAGCCCGAGCCGGTCGACGACCTTGGTCAGCCCGAAGCCGATCAGGACCGAAGCGATTTCCGAGAGGCGCTGACGGTCGCGCGCGGCGACGAAGGCTGTTTTGAGCATGGCGGTCTTGCGTGTCGCGCGAAGCGTCGGTTCGGGCAAGACCGATCCGGCCCTCGCCGGGCAATTCGCAATGGCCACGGGCATGGGGCTTTTTTAGGATTGCGGCCGCTGCTCCACCTCGGCAAGCGACGACGCGGTCCCGGCCGTTCGCCGCCTCAAGGGGCTGCGGCTTCGGCGTGAACGTCGATCAGGACCTTTTCCGCCGGCGCCGCCTCCGGGCGAACGGTGCGCAGGATCCCCGGCACGTCGGCGCCCGCGGTACCGAACCGGGCCCAGGCCGCCTGGCAGCGGCGGTGGTCCGCGTCCGTGAGGAAGTAGCGCTCCTGCTCGTCCAGAAGCGTCGCGTAGACGGCGGCGCGCACCCCGTGCTCGTCGCCGACATAGAGCTGGTAGACGCGGCTCCAGAAGGTCTCGTCGAGTTCCCACTCGCACTGGGAGGCCGCCTTCATCATCGCGAGCTTGCGAAGGCTCTGCCGCTCGGCATGCGGCATGACGAGGAAGCCGTAGCGGGCCTTCAACTCCCGACCGCCGGCCGCGTAGCCCTCCTCGCTGGTGACGGCCCAGCCGAGATAGCTGCCCGCGCCGGCCACGAGCAGACCGGCCGTCAGAAGAAGCGTGCGGATGGCGGTCATGGGCAGGCCCCGGAATCAGGCGCCCATCCTGCCGGCAACCTGGGCGGCATCAAGGTCGGACGACGCCGGCCCTCCCCCGTATTTCTGCAGATCGCCGAGGCGGGCCGGGGTCGCGGCCCGCGACCGAGGCCCCCTCCCCTACCGGGGATCCGCGGCACTCGACGATCTTCGAAAGCACCAGCTTGGTGGATCCTCATCGCGAGGCGAAGCCGACGCGATCCAGGGCGCGGCGCGATCCGGATGACGAGGCCGGCGGACCGTGAGCCTGAACGACGAAAAGCCCGCTGCCTTTTCCGGTCAGCGGGCTGTGTGTCGATGTGATGGTGGTCGTCGTAGTGTGTGTGTTTGGTTGCGGGGGCTG
>NZ_JBELQE010000114.1:0-59762 GCF_040270385.1 Methylorubrum podarium
CTCCCGCGCCGATCCCCGCCGCCCCGCCCGCCCAACCGACGGAAGCGCCCTCGCAGGCGACGGATCGCGACGCCCCCCATTTGGAGGCCGAGCTTCTCGACCTCGTCGCCCGCACCCGCGAGCAGGCGAGCGAGGACCCGTTCCGCAACCCCGTGCTGGCCGTCACGCTCGCCATCACCCGCCGGCTCGACCGCGACGAGATCGGCGAATCGGATCTCGACGCCCTGCTCGCCACCCTGCGGCGGCGGGCTCTTTCCGCCCGGGCCGAGCGGCTGCGCGGCTATGTCGGCCTCGATGCCGACGCGTCGACCGGGGAGCCGGCCCCCGTGGCGGAGCTCGCGAATCGGCTCGTGGCGGCGGTGGCGCGGGGCTCGGGCGACTTCGAGACGTTCCGTGACCGCGTCGGCCGCACCGCCTTCGCGGCGGTGTTCACGGCGCACCCCACCTTCGGCATGCCGCGGGCCGTGGCCGAGCTGATCGCGCGGGCCGCCTCGCTCGCCGACGCCGACAAGCGCGCGCCGATCATCGGCGAGGCCGCCGCCCGCTCGACCCGGCCCGACCCGCAGATCAGCCTCGACGACGAGTTCGAGCAGGCCTGCGTCGCCGCCAACCACGGCCGCGCGGCGATCGACGCCTTCAACGGCGCGATCCTCGACGCCGCCCGCGCCCGCTGGCCGGATCGCTGGACCGAGCTCGTGACCAAGCCGCTCGCCATCGCGAGCTGGGTCGGCTGCGACACCGACGGCCGCACCGATATCGGCTGGTGGGACACCATGCGCTACCGGCTGATCTCGAAGCGCATGCAGTTCGATCGCCTCCTGCGCGACCTGCCCGACATCCCGGCGACCCGCGTGGTGCGCGAGCTGACCGCGGGCGCGCGGGCGGCCGTCGAGCGTCAGCTCGCGGGCGCGCCGCTGCTGGGCACCAAGCCCTCGCTGGAGGCGGTCCACCGCTTCGCCCTCGGCCTCATCATCGAGCGCGAGCGGGCGCAGACCGATGCCGGGCCGATCCTGGCCGGGCTCGCCGCCGCGCTCGGCGCCGCCGAGACCGACGCGGATCGCCGCGTCATCGCCGTGCTGCGTTCCGGCGTCGCCGCCCACGGCCTCTCGAACGCCCTGCCGCATTTCCGGCTCAACGCCAGCCAGATCCACAACGCCGTGCGGCGCGTCATCGAACTGGAGGGCGAGCCGACCGACGCCGCGCAGCGCCGCTCGCACCTCGCGGCGATCAACACGCTGCTCAACGACGTGCGGCCGGTGCCGGTCGATTTCGGCGCGCTCGCCGCCGAGCGGGCCTCGGCCGCGCGGCTGATGATGACGATCACCCAGATCCTCAAGCACGTCGACGGCACCCACCCGGTCCGCTTCCTCATCGCCGAGACCGAGACCGGCTACACCCTGCTCGCCGCCCTCTGGCTCGCGCGCCACTACGGCATCTCCGACAAGCTCGAGATCACGCCGCTGTTCGAGACCGCGAGCGCGCTGGAACAGGGCATCCGCGTCCTCGACGACGCGCTCCGCAACCCGCATTGGCGCGCCCACCTCAAGCGGCTCGGCCGGCTCTCGGTGCAGTTCGGCTACTCGGATTCCGGGCGCTATGTCGGCCAGTTGGCTGCGACCTTCTGGATCGAGCGCCTGCGCCTGCGCATCACCGAGCTGATGACGCAGAACGGGCTGTCCGACATCGAGCTCGTCATCTTCGACACCCACGGCGAGTCGATCGGCCGCGGCGCCCACCCGACGAGCCTGCGCGACCGCCTCGCCTATCTCGCACCGGAGGATTCGCGTCGGCGCAACGCGAAGGCCGGCATCCGCGAGCGGCTGGAATCGAGCTTCCAGGGCTCGGACGGCTACCTGATGTTCGGCTCACCCGAACTCGCGGGCGCCTCGGTGGCCCGCATCGCCGAGCACGTCTTCGCCGACGCCCTGACCGAGGACGACGCCTTCGCCGACTACGCCCTCAACGACCGGGCGGCCGCCCCCGTCGCCGACCCGATCTACGAGGAGGCCGACTTCGCCGCGGAGTTCTTCCGCGTGGTCCGCCAGGACATGGAGACGCTGGTCGACGACCGCGGCTACGCAGCCCTGCTCGGCACCTTCGGCCCGAGCCTGATCGACCGCACCGGCTCGCGCCCGGTGGCGCGCCAGTCGGACGGCGGCGGCCCGGCCGCCATCACCCATCCGCGCCAGATGCGGGCGATCCCCAACAACGCGATCCTGCAGCAGCTTGGCTATCTCGCGAACTCGCTCCACGGCGTCGGCCGCGCCGCGCACCGGGCGCCGGAGCTCTTTCGCCACATGCGGGCGAACTCCGTGCGCTTCTCCCGCGCCTTCCGCCTCGTGCAGCACGCCGCCAGCGTCGGCGACCTCGACGTGATGCGCGCCTATATCGACACCCTCGACCCGGCGGTCTGGCTGGAGCGGGCCCGCCGCACGCGGCGCGACGCCCGGCGCGACGAACTCGTCACCATCGCCGCGGCGCTGGAGCGGCTGAACCTCGCCCCTGATCTCCGGCGCCTTTTCGGCCGGCTCACCCGCGACGGACTGTTCCTCCAGGCCGCGGCGCCGGACCTCGCCGCGATGTCGACTCGGCTCGCCCTGCTCCACGCGATCCGCCTCGCGCTGATCCACCGGATCTGGTTCCTGGCCGCCCACATCCCGAGCTTCCGGCCGCAGGCGGGCCTCACCCGGGAGATGCTGCTGGAACGCTTCCTGCGCCTCGACATCGACGGCTGCCTGAAGCTGCTCGACGAGATCTATCCGGTCACGCCCGACCCGACGCTCGGCCTCAATTTTGGCGAGCCGCCGGGACCGCGCGACGTCGGCACCTACGAGACCGAGCATAATACCCTATTCGGCCCGATCCGGCGGATGTTCGAGCGGGTGCGGGAGATCTCGGGAATCATCCAGCACGAGGTCGGCGCCTTCGGCTGAGTGCGAAAGGCGAGGTCGAAAGGAGAGGGCGGCCCGCCGCCCCCTCCGGTCTCAGTGCTTGAGCATGCTCTCGAAGCTCGCGTCGGGCTCGACCTTGCCGGCGAAGCGGGCGAGCCGGCTCAGGCTCGGCTCGGCGAGGCCGCCGGCATTGGCGTAGGTGGCGAGCGCGAAGCTCACGAGGAGCTCGGCCTCCTCGTGGGTCATGGCCCGGCCGCTCAGGGTACTGGCCGCCCCGCGCACCGCGAGGGCGGCTTGGCGGAAGGCGGGGTCGTTCTTCAGTTCGTCCAGGCGACTCATCGGGCGTCCTCGGGGCCGTATTCGGTGGTGCGTGGTGCCGCCGGCCGGGCGGCGCGGCCGGCAATCTCTCGTGAAACGCGCGTCGCGCCCTCCCGTCTCCCGAACGGGCCGGACTCGCGCGCGGCACTCTAAGCGCGGCTTAAGTGAACTCCGCCCGAACGGAAACCTCGCCCCGCCCAAGGCGCGGTCCGGTTGTTCCACCATCCCCCTCGCCATCGCCGCGGGCAGCGGTAGATTCGCGAGTTCGCGAAAGGTGGTCGGCAAAGACGGCCTGCATGGGAGGGCGCACCATGGAACGCAGCGATGGCCCCGCCACGGGGATCGGTCCGGACGAGACGCGGGAGCCCGCCTATCTCGACGGCCGCCGCGCCGCCGAACGGCGCGAGGCACCGGACGGCAACCCCCATCCGCCGGGCTCGAACGAGCACCGCCTCTGGCAGGCGGGCCATGCCTCGGTGACCGCGCCCGACGTCGTCGCCGACAAGATCGGCGATTTCGCCTGAGGGGCTGGCCCGACGATCAAGGCAGGGGAGCGACGATGCGGGTGCTGGAAACGCCGGACGGGCGCTACATCGTCGTGCACGGCCGGCTGTGGCGGCGGCACCGGCCCGATCTCGAACCGATGCAGCGCGACCGCCTGGTTCGCGACCTGATGGATGCCCGCCGCGCGGTGCGCGCCGCCAAGCGTTCCGGCGACGAGGCGGCGCTCGTCCGCGCCCGCGCGGCGGTCGATGGCGCCAAGAACGGGCTCGGCGAGCGGGGACCGGTCTGGTGGACGGACGGCGCGCCCGACCTCAACCGGCGCATGATCGCCAACACGCCCTACGCCGAGTGGTACGCCGCCCTGCCCGAAGCCGTGAAGGCCGACCACGACCGCCGTTGAGGGGGGGGCGGCCCGATGCAGCATTTGCTGCAACGCTCGTGTGCGCGACCGCACAGACGGTTCCGCGGTTTCGCCCGAACCGCGCCCGACTCCCCCTCCGCAGCGCGAAAGCCTCGGCCACGACCAAGTCGTGCGATTGCCACAGCCTCCCAGTTCTGATTAATTCCAGATAAGAAATGCAGTCGAGGCCCCACCACGGCCTCCGCATCGTCGCGGCGGAGCGACAACGCCGCCCCCGCGACCGACGACAGCATCACCAAGAGCCGGACGGCATCGCCCGTGAACCGGCCGCCACGGCACCGATCCACCCGCCCGTCGGGCTTCGGACCGGTCCCGGTACGGCATCCATGGGGTACGGCAGATCGATCCGGCGGCCGGGCGGGCATCCCTTCCGCTCGCGCGCCCTCCAATCTGAAACGGCAGATGGCAGCGATGATAAAACTCACGGTCAACGGAGCCGAACGCAGCTTCGACGGCGATCCCGAGATGCCGTTGCTCTGGTATCTGCGTGACGAACTGGGCCTGACCGGCACCAAGTTCGGCTGCGGCATCGCCCAGTGCGGCGCCTGCACGGTCCATCTCGGCGGTACCGCCGCGCGGGCCTGCATCACCCCCGTCTCCGCGGCGGAAGGCCAGGAGATCACGACGATCGAAGGACTCTCGCCCGACGGCAATCACCCGGTCCAGGTGGCGTGGCGCGATCTGAACGTGGCCCAGTGCGGCTACTGCCAGACCGGCCAGATCATGCAGGCGGCCTCGCTCCTGAAGGACAGCCCGAAGCCGACCGATGCACAGATCGACGAAAATATGAGCGGCAACATCTGCCGCTGCGGCACCTATCCGCGCATCCGCGCCGCGATCCATCAGGCTGCCGGCCAGACGGCGCCCGCGACCAAGGGAGACCGCCTGTGATCCACGAAATCAAGCTGATGGCCGACCTCGCCGCCTCCGACGCCGGCCCGGTCCGGATCGACAACGTCAGCCGCCGCGGCATCCTCGGCGGCATGGGCGCCCTCGTGCTCGCCCTCTCGCTCACGGATCGCGCCAAGGCCGACGAGGGCCAGACCGAGGAGCAGAAGGCCAAGAAGTTCGGCGCCGACGGCATGCCCAACGGCTGGCGAGACGACCCGAAGATCTTCGTCGCCATCGCCAAGGACGGCACCGTCACCGTCACCAACCACCGCTCCGAGATGGGCCAGGGCGTCCGCACCTCGATCGCCTTCACCGTCGCCGACGAACTCGAGGCCGACTGGTCGAAGGTGAAGGTGATCCAGGCCTGGGGCGAGGAGACCCGCTTCGGCAACCAGGACACCGACGGCTCCCGCTCGCTCCGCCACTTCTTCCAGCATTTCCGCCATGCGGGTGCGGCGGCGCGGCTGATGCTGATCCAGGCCGCCGCCAAGCAATGGGGCGTGCCGGCCGGCGAGGTGAAGGCCGAGAACCACGTCCTGACCCACGCCAAGTCCGGCCGCACGCTCGGCTACGGCGACGTCGCCGAGGCTGCAGCCGGCCTGCCGGTGCCGGCCCGCGAGAGCGTGGCGCTCAAGAAGCCGGAAGCCTTCCGCTACATCGGCAAGGGCAAGATCGGCCTCATCGACAACCACGACATCACGACGGGCAAGGCGATCTACGCCCTCGACGTGAAGCTCGACGGAATGCTCTACGCCGTCGTCGCCCGGCCGGCCGTCTACGGCGGCAAGGTCGTGAGCTACGACGACACCGAGGCCAAGAAGGTCCCGGGCGTGGTGAAGATCCTCAAGATCGACGGCGGCGAGATCCCGTCCGAGTTCATGCCGCTCGGCGGCATCGCGGTGATCGCCAAGAACACCTGGGCGGCGATGAAGGGCCGCGAGGCCCTGAAGGTGACCTGGGACGACGGCCCGAACGCCGGCTACGACACCGACGCCTTCCGCAAGGAACTGGAGAAGGCCGCCCGCGCGCCGGGCAAGGTCGTGCGGGTCGCGGGCGACGTCGATGCGGCGATGAAGACCGCCAAGACGAAGCTCGAGGCCGAGTACTTCGTGCCTCACCTCGCCCAGGCGCCGATGGAGAACCCGGCCGCGGTCGCGCGGATCAAGGACGGCGCCTGCGAGATCTGGGCCTGCACCCAGGGTCCGCAGGCCGCCCATGACCGCGTCGTGAAGCGCCTCAACCTCCCGGCCGACAAGGTGCGGGTGAACGTGACGCTCTTGGGCGGCGGCTTCGGCCGCAAGTCCAAGCCCGACTACGTGGTCGAGGCGGCGCTGTGCAGCCAAGCGATGGACGGCGCGCCGGTCAAGCTGGTCTGGACCCGCGAGGACGACATCCAGCACAGCTACTACCACACCATCTCGGTGGAGCGGATCGAGGCTGGCCTCGACGACAAGGGCATGCCGGTGGCGTGGCTGCATCGCTCGGTGGCGCCGACGATCGGCTCGATCTTCGCCCCCGATCCGAAGCACGAGCTGCCGTTCGAGCTCGGCATGGGCCTCGTCAACAACCCGCTGGCCCTGAAGAACCTGCGCTTCGAGAACCCGGAAGCCTCCGCCCACACCCGGATCGGCTGGTTCCGCTCGGTCTCGAACATCCCGCACGCCTTCGCGATCCAGTCCTTCGTGGCCGAGCTCGCCCACGCGGCGGGCCGCGACCCGAAGGACTACCTGCTCGACCTCATCGGCCCGGCCCGGAAGATCGACCCGACCGAGATCGGCGACGTCTGGAACTACGGCGAGGACCCGAAGCGCTACCCCGTCGATACCGGACGCCTGCGCCGCGTCATCGAGACGGTGGCCGACGGCGCCAAGTGGGGCCGCAAGCTGGAGAAGGGCCGCGGTCTCGGCATCGCCGGCCACTACAGCTTCGTCACCTACACCGCGGTCGCGGCCGAGGTGGAGGTCGATGACAAGGGCCAGGTGAAGGTCCACGCCATCGACATCGCCGTCGATTGCGGGCCGCAGGTGAACCCGGAGCGCGTCCGCTCGCAGATGGAGGGCGCGGTGGTGATGGGGATGGGCCTCGCGCTCACCTCGAAAATCACCTTCAAGAACGGCCGGGCGCAGCAGGCCAACTACGACGGCTACGAGGTCCTGCGCATCGACGCCGCCCCGAAGGCGGTGCGGGTCCATCTCGTGCCCTCGAACGACTACGACAGCCCGCTCGGCGGCGTCGGCGAGCCGGGCGTGCCCCCGGTCGCGCCGGCCATCGCCAACGCGGTCTTCGCCGCCACCGGACGCCGGGTGCGCGAGCTGCCGCTGCGCGACCAGCTCAGCACCTGAGCGCCTCTCGACGCTGGAGCGGGCGTGCTTCCCTCTCCCCCCTCCGGATGTCGGGCTTGCCCGATATCCGGCTCCCCTGTCCGAGTCGGGCAATCCCGGCTCGGATGGGGAGAGGGTCAACGACGCGGGCAACCCTCCGGGTGCCCCGCGACTTTCTCAAGGCATCCGTGTTGCACGAGGACCGACGCTTCATGACGCTCACCGCGCGCCTTCCCCTCGCCCTGTCGCTGGCCGGGATCCTGCTGACCGGGCCGGCGCTCGCCTCGTCCTGCTCCGAGCAGATCGCGAAGCTCGACGGCCGGGCGAAGTCCGAGGCGTCGGCATCGATCGCCGCCTCGACCGGCAGCAAGACCGTCGCGGCCCATCGCGAGGGCGAGGGCCAGACCGGCACCGGCGGCCAGACCGATCAGCGCGAGGCCCCCCCGGAGAAGTCGGCGGAAGCCGGCAAGGGCGCCGATCAGGCCCAGCAGGCCCGGGTCGCCCTGGAAGAGGCCCGCACCGCCGACGGCAAGGGCGACGCCAAGGGCTGTGAGGAGGCGGTCGCCCGCGCGCAGAAGCTCATCGACGCCAAGCCCTGAGGCCGGCGCGGTCCGCGCCGCATTCTCGGGGCCGATCCGGCACAGGACGGGCGCGGTCAGGCCGCGCCTTTCCATTTGATCTACACAGTCTATTTTTTCATTGCGGGCGCGTTTTTCCCACATTGCCGACACCGTCGTCTGCAATCGCGCGTCGTCGGCGCGAAAGCCCGCATTTCGGGAAACCTGAGACGACCCCATGACCGAGCTTTCGCCGGAGGCCCTGGACCTTCGGCTGCGCCAGCAGGCGATCCTGTCCGCGTTCGGCGTCGAGGCCCTGCGCGCCACCGAACTCCTGCCGCTGCTGCAACGGGCGACCGAACTCTGCGCGGAGGGAATGCAGGCGCAGTTCTGCAAGGCGCTCGAATACCAGCCCGCCCAGGATCTGCTCCTCGTCTGCGCCGGCATCGGATGGGAGCCGGACTGCATCGGCCGCGCGGTGATCGGCGCCGACCTCGCCTCGCCCGCGGGCTACGCCCTCAAGACGGGCCAGCCCGTGATCTCCAACCATCTGGAGAACGAGACCCGCTTCCGCACGCCGGAGCTGATGGCGAGCCACGGCATCCGCCGCGCGGTGAACGTGATCATCACCAACCGGGAGGGGCATTACGGCGTGCTGGAGGTGGACGACACCCGCGAGGGCGTGTTCGGGCCGGCCGACATCGCCTTCATGCAGGGCTTCGCCAACCTCCTCGGCAGCGCCATCGAGCGCCTGCGCTCGGAGGCGCAGCTCAAGGTCGCCCTGGAGCGGCAGGACCTTCTGAGCCGCGAGATGAGCCACCGGGTCAAGAACAGCCTCGCCGTGGTGGCCGGGCTCCTGGCGCTTCAGGCCAGAGGCACCGAGAACGAGGACGTGAGGAGCGCGCTGGCCGACGCGCGCGCCCGCGTCGAGGCGGTGGCCCAGGTCCACGACCAGCTCTGGCGCCAGCCGGACCTCACGCGGATTGACGTGGCCGGCTTCCTCGAAGCCTTGTGCGAGAAGCTGACGGAGAGCGCGGGCGCCCACGCCCTGCGCTGCCGCGCCGCGGCGGTCACGATGCCGGCCGACCTCGCGATCCCGCTCGGCCTGTTCGTGAACGAACTCGTCACCAACGCGATCAAGTACGCCTATCCCGACGGACAGGGCGAGATCCGCGTCGAGGCAGCGATGCGGGAGGATGGAGGGCTGACCGTCTCGGTCTGCGACGACGGCGTCGGCCTGCCGCCGGGCTTCGATCCGCTGAAAGCCCGGGCAAGCCTCGGCATGCGCGTCGTCGGCAACCTCGCGCGCCAGCTCGACGGAACGCTGTCGCTGAGGCCGGGCAGGGGCGCGCAGTTCGAACTGCGGATGGCACCCCGCCACTGAGCCGGGCCCGGCGCGATGGCCGGACCCGGTCCTCTTTCGGGGATCAGTTGCCCCCGGCGCCGCTGCTTCCGCCGCCGCCGCTGCCCTGGGGCACCGACCGCGAGGGCTGGTTGGCGTTGCCGCCGACCGCCGAATCGGTCTGGACGGTATCCGCTCCGGTGCTACCGCGCGGAACCGTGACGTTGGTGTCGGCACCGGTGTTGTTCTGGCCGCCGACCACGGGCGCGCCGGTCCGCGGCGCCGTCGGGGCGGTGGTCTGGGCAAAGGCAGGCGCGGCGAAAGCCAGTGTCGCGGCCAGGATCAGAATTCGCATCAATCTCTCTCGGTTGCGTGAAGTGACCGCCGCCGGAACGCTCGTCGAGCGCTCGCGACGGTCCCTTTGGGTTCGATAACTACGCAAACGGACGGAAGGGTCCGAGAAAGTCGCTCGGTCGAACGGTCGTGGCCGTTCGACAGGGCCGCCGCTCCACCGTAACCAGGAAGCGAAGGATGGGAGGACCTGCGTGCCACGCCACACGATGACGCTTGCCGAGCGCTCGAAGACGCCCTCCGGCCGGGGATGCGCCGCCCTCGCCGCCGCGCTGCTCTTCCTCCTGCCGGCCGTCCTGCCGGGCGCCTCCGCGCAGGAGACCGCCCGCTCCTCCGGCGACTGGCCGGCCTTCGGGCGCGACGCCGCCAACACCCACTATTCGCCGCTGGCGCAGATCGACCGCGGTAATGTCGGCCGCCTGCGCCCGGCCTGGATCTTCCAGACTGGCGTCACCGGCACTTTCCAGGCCGAGCCGGTGGTGGTCGAGGGCGTGATGTACGTCTCGACTACGGGCAACCACGTGGCGGCGCTCGAGGCGAAGTCGGGCCGGGTGCTGTGGACCTACACCCACAAGGCGCGCACGGAGAAGATCTTCGGGCCGCCCTCGAACCGGGGCGTGGCGGTCTCCGGCGGCCTCGTCTTCGAGGCGACCATGGACGGGCGCGTCATCGCCCTCGACGCGAGAACCGGCCGGCTGGTGTGGGACCGGGAGGCGGTCCGCCCCGAGGAGGGCGAGACGGAGACCGCCTCCGCGCTCGCGGCGACCTTGGGCGACAAGCCGGTCCAGGGCTCGAGCCGCCTCGGCTTCAAGATGCCGCCGCTGGTGGCCGACGGCCTCGTCGTCGTCGGGGTGACGGGGGCCGGCTACGGCCTCCATGTCGAGGACGAGAAGGGCGGACTCGACGGCGGCGCGGTGGTCGGGATCGAGGGCGGCTACGGCCGGCGCGGCTGGCTCGCCGCCTACGATGCCAAGACCGGCGAGGAGCGCTGGCGCTGGTACGTCACCAAGTCCGACGGCTGGGAGGGCGATTTCGCGGAAAAGACCGCGGACGGGCTGCCGCTCAACCGCGACATCGCCGCGGAGAAGGCCGCCGCCCCTCGGCACGGGGAAGCGTGGAAGGTCGGCGGCGGCTCGCTCTGGATGACGCCGGCCTACGATGCCGATCTCGGCCTGATCTATCTCGGCACCGGCAACCCGGCGCCGCAGAATTTCGGCCTGACCCGGCCGGGCGACAACCTCTACACGATGAGCCTCGTGGCGCTCGACGTGAAGACCGGACAGCTGCGCTGGCATTTCCAGCAGGTGCCGCACGAGCAGTGGGGCTACGACGTGGCGAGCCCGCCCTTCCTGCTCGATGTCCCCACCGAGAAGGGGACGGTCAAGGCGGTGGCGCAGGCGAGCAAGCTCGGCTGGATCTACGTCCACGACCGCGCCGACGGACGGCTCATCGCCAAGTCCGCCCCGCTCATCACCCACAAGAACCTGTTCGTGCCCCCGAGCCCGGAGGGCACGGTGGTCAGCCCAGGCCCCCTCGGCGCGGTCTCCTGGCATCCGGTGGCCTACGACGCGGGAAGCGGGTTCGCCTTCGCCCAGGTGCGGCACGGGGCGGCGACCTACACGGTGAAGACCGTGCCCGCTTCCGGCGGACGCGGCGAGGTCCGCTACACCGAGACCAGCGAGGCGAAGGGAGAGCCGGCCTTCTCGACGCTGACGGCGGTCGATCTCGCGCGGGGCGGCGCGGTGGCGTGGTCGCGCAAGGCCGGAAGCCGGCTCTCCGGCGGCACCCTCGCCACCGCGGGCGGCCTCGTCTTCTCGGGCGAGGAGGACGGGCATCTCGACGCGCACGACGCGACGACCGGCGAAATCCTCTGGCGCTTCCAGTGCGGGGCGGGGATCGGCGGGCCGCCGGTCACCTACACCGTCGAGGGCCGCCAGTACGTGGCCGTGGCCGCGGGCGGCGCCTCCTTCACCAAGGGGTCCGGCTTCGGCACCGGCGACGCCCTCGTCGTCTTCGCGCTTCCCGATTAGCGGGCAGCCGCCTCACTCCGCCGCGTCGGATTCCTCTTCCCCGTCGGCCGGCTCCCGCGGGTCGGCCTCGTCCTCCGACGCCTCGTCGGAGGCGGGGCGGGGTGTTCCGGCGGCGTAGAAGTCGCCCCGGCGTACGGCCTCGCCGCTGTTGGCCATGACGCTGAGATAGGTGTTGAGCGTGTTGGGCGCGACGTCGGGCAGGCGCCGCGCGATCTCGGCATGCGACAGGCCCTGCGGCCCGGCAGTCTCGAGAAGGGCCTTCAGCCGTCCCTTGGCCGAGTTGGCCCGCGGCCCGCGGCTGCCCCGCCCGCCGCCGCGCCCCGGACGCGCCTCGCCGGACAAGGCCGGCGCGGCCTGGCTCCCGTTGCCGTGGACGCCCTCCAGGGGCGCGCCCTCGACGATCGCCGCGAGCGACTTCTCCGCCACCCGGAGCTTGGCCAGTTCGATGGAGACGCGCTCGTACTCGACCTGGAGGTCGGCCATCCGCTGCCGGACGTCGGCCAGGGCCTTGGCCAGCGTATCGCCTTCAGTCATGACGCAATTCAATCCTCACGGGAAACATCCGGCCTACAGCCATAGCGGCCCGCCCGCGTCAACGGGGCCGGCCAGCCTCAGTTGCCGGGCGCACGGATCGGAGGCGGCAGAAGCTTGCCCGATTGATAATCCAGCGGGTGCGGCTTCGGTGGCGGCGCGTCCGGATTCTTGTTCCAGCCCCGCCGCCCCTCGTAGAGGCCGCACTCGACGAAGTGGACGAGCGGGTTGCAGCCGCTCTCGCGCACGTCGGGATTGGCCCTCAGGTAGCCCTCGGTGCTGAAACCGGCGCTCGGGTCGCGCCCCTCCCGCCAGCCGTAATGGATGTAGTGGACGAGGGGACCCTGCGGGAACGCGCGCACGTCCGGATACCAGTAGAGGTAATAGATCGGGTCGAAGCCCGGGAGCGGCGTCCGGACGATCGAGGACGGTGCCCGCCGCGTCGTCAGGGCCGGCAACCGCGCCTTCTTCAGAAACTTCTTGACCGCGATCACGGCTCTCGGGACTCGCTCGGAAGGGGCCGCCTTTCATCGGCGGATCGTCCGCGTCTGTCCAGTGTCGCGAGGTGACATTCGAGGGCGGACGGCGTCATCATCGGCCGTCACGGCCGGCGGATCGCGCCCGTCGCCGCGAAGATGGGGATCGCCCAGGATCCGGGTAGACCTCGCAAACAAAACCGGGCAAAAGTGGCAAATCGCGCGGAGAACGCGAGGGCTGTGGAGGCGGTGTGATGCGGCGGCGGGTCGTCCTGCCCGTGGGGCTGGCGCTCGGCGTGGGTGCGCTCGGCGCGCTCGTGCTGACGGATGCCGGAGCCGGCCTGCGCGTGAATGCCGGCCCCATCTTCTCCGACCTGCAGGCGCGGTTGTCCAGCGCGATGACGCCGGTCGCGCACCAGCCGCCGGCCGCGAACGGCCTGTCGGCGCGGGTCGCCGTCGAGGGCGGCCGGGCCGTCGTGCGTCTGAGCGACGAGGAGCAGAGCCGGATCGGCGTCGAGACGGCGCGGCTCAAGCGGATCGCCCACCGCATCGAGGTGCAGGCCTTCGGCTCGGTCCTCGACCTCGCGCGGGTCACGGAACTCACCAACAGCTACGCCAGCGCCAAGGCGCAGCTGCAGACCGCCGAGGCCAAGACGGAGGTCTCGCGGGCGGCCTATGTCCGGGCGCGCAGCCTCGGCCAGTACGCGACGAAGGTCCAGCTTGAGACGGCCGAGGGCACCTTCCGCACCGACGAGGCGGCGCTCGCCGCGGCACAGTCCCAGCTTCGGACGCTCGCGGCCACCGCACAGCAGGAATGGGGAACGGTGATCGGCCGCGCCATCGTCGAGCGCTCGCCGGCCATCACACGGCTGATCGAGCGCACCGACTTCCTCGTGCAGGTGACCCTGCCGCCCGGCGAGACGCTGAAGGCGCCGCCGGCCATCGCCCATGCCGAGGTCCCGCCGCAGAGCGAGCGCGTCACCCTGCGCTACGTCTCGCCCGCGACCCGGACCGACCAGCGCATCCAGGGCGTCAGCTACTTCTACACCGTGGCCGGCGACAGCGGGCTCCTGCCGGGCATGAGCACGCTGGCCTTCCTGACCTCGGAGCGCGAGACGACCGGCATCGCCGTGCCCGAGAGCGCGGTGGTGCACTGGCAGGGGAGCGCCTGGATCTACCGCAGCGTCGGCGACGACGCCTTCGCCCGCCATCCGCTCAAGGCCGACGCGCCGATCTCGGACGACGCCTACGTCGTGGACGATCTCGGCGCGGAGGCGGAGATCGTCGTGACCGGGCCGCAGGCCGTCCTGTCCGAGGAGTTGAAAGGGCAGATCCAGGCCGCCGACGCGGACGACGATTGAGCATGCTCGACCAGCCGCCCGCGCGCGGAACGGCGCGAATCGACGCGCCGCATCCGACATCCGCGACGCCCGCCCCTTCGGGCCTTCAGGCCGCCCTGGTGGCCTTCGCCGTGCGACGGCCCGGCATCGTCCTGGCGCTGGTCCTGGCGCTGTCCGTCTACGGCGTCGTCGCCCTCGGCTCGGCCAAGTACGACGTCTTCCCGGAATTCGCTCCGCCCACGGTGACGGTGCAGACCGAGGCGCCCGGCCTCAACCCCGAACAGGTCGAGGTGCTGGTGACGCAGGCGCTGGAGGTCGCGATCGGCGGCCTGCCGGGGCTGGCGACGATGCGCTCGAACTCGATCCAGGGCCTGTCGGTGATCACCGCCACCTTCGCCTCCGGCAGCGACATCTACCGGGCGCGCCAGCTCGTGAACGAGCGTCTGGCCGCGGTGACGGCGCGGCTGCCGCAGGGCGTGCTGCCGCCGACCATGACGGCGCTGACCTCCTCGACCAGTTCGGTGCTCCTCATCGGCCTGACCTCGTCGACGCGGTCGCTGATGGACCTGCGCACGGTCGCCGACTGGCGCCTGCGCCTGCGCCTGCTCGCGGCCCCCGGCGTCGGCGAGGTGCTGGTCTATGGCGGCGACCTGCGCTCGATCCGCATCCAGGTCCGGCCGCAGGATCTGGTCCGCTTCCGCATCGGCCTCAACGACGTCCTCGCCGCCGGCCGCAAGGCGACGGGCGTGCGCGGGGCGGGCTTCGTCGACACGATCAACCAGCGCATCACCCTGCAGACCGAGGGGCAGTCGCTGACCCCGGAGGCGGTCGCGCGCACGGTGCTCATCAACGAGGGCGGGGCGAGCGTGGTGCTCGGCGACGTCGCCGACGTCGTGGCCGGGCCGGAGCCGGCGATCAGCGCGGCTCTGGTCGACGGCAAGCCCGGCGTGCTGCTGATGGTTGGCGCGCAGTACGGCGCCAACACCCTCGAGGTGACGGCAGGGGTCGAGGCGGCGCTCGCCGAATTGCGGCCCGGCCTGGAGCGCGACGCCATCGCCCTGCGCACCGACCTGTTCCGGCCGGCGAACTTCGTGACGCAGGCCACCAACAACGTCGTCCAGGCGCTCGCGCTCGGCGGCATCCTCGTCGTCGTCGTGCTGTTCGTCTTCCTGGCCGACTGGCGCACGGCGCTGATCAGCGCCACCGCGATCCCGCTCTCGCTGATCGGCGCGGTGCTGGCCCTCGGCCTGTTCGGCCAGAGCCTCAACACCATGACCCTCGGCGGGCTGGCCATCGCCATCGGCGAGGTCGTGGACGACGCGGTGATCGGCGTCGAGAACGTGATGCGCCGCCTGCGCGAGAACCGGGGCGCCGCGGTCCCCCGGCCCGGCGCGCGGGTGGTGCTCGACGCGATCCTGGAGGTGCGCGTCTCGGTCGCCTACGCCACCTTCGCGGTGCTGCTGGTGTTCCTGCCGGTGCTGGCGCTGACCGGCGTGCCCGGCCGGCTGTTCGGGCCGCTGGCGCTCGCCTACATCCTCGCCGTGCTGACCTCGCTCGCCGTGGCGCTGACGGTGACGCCCGCGCTGGCCCGCCTGCTCCTCGCCGGGCGCACGAACCTGCCGACCCGCGAGGCCCCGGTGAGCCGCAGGGTGCGGAGCCTCTATGTCCGCGGGCTCGCCCGGCTCAACCGCCACCCGCGTCTCGTCTGCACCGCCAGCCTCGCCCTGACCCTGGCGGCGGCGCTGCCGGTGCCGTTCTTCGGCGGCGTGTTCCTGCCGGACCTCAAGGAGGGCCACCTCATCCTGCACATGGCCTCGGCGCCGGGCACCTCGCTGCAGGAGACGTTGCGGCTCGGCGAGCGCGTCGCGGCGGGGCTGAAGGCGGTGCCGGGCGTGCGCGCGGTCGCCCAGCAGGTCGGGCGCGCCGAGGCCGGCTACGATCTCGGCGGCACGCATGACAGCGAGATCCATATCGATCTCGAACCGGGCCTCGACGGCGCGGCGCAGGAGCGGGCGGAGGCCGGCATCCGCGCCCTGATGGCGGCGACGCCCGGGGCGAGCTTCTCGCTCAAGACCTTCCTGACCGAGCGCATCGAGGAGGTCGTCTCGGGCTTCACCGCGCCGGTCGTGGTCAGCGTCACCGGCTCGAATCTCGAGCGGATCGAGGCCACCGCCCGCGACGTGGCGCGCGAACTCGCCGAGGTGCGCGGCGCGGCCGACGTCCAGCTCAAATCGCCGCCGGGCCTGCCGCAGATCAATGTGAGCCTGCGCCCGACCGACCTGCGCCACTGGGGCCTCGACGCGATCGAGGTCCTGGAGATCGTGCGCACCGCCTATCAGGGCGACATCGTCGGCCAAGCCTACGAGGGCAACGCCGTGTTCAACGTCGTCGTCGTGCTCGAACCGGCCGTGCGCACGCGCCTCTCGACGCTGGGCAACCTGCCCCTGCGCACGCCGAGCGGAAGCTATATCCGCCTCGCCCAGGTGGCGGACATCTACGAGACCGCCGGCCGCTACGCCGTCGGCCATGTCGGCGCGCAGCGGGTGCGGGTGGTGACGGCGAATGTGGAGGGCCGCGACGTCGCCTCCTTCACCGAGGCGGCGAAGCGGAAGATCGCCCGCGAGGTCGCGCTGCCCTCGGGCATCGATATCGGCTTCGGCGGCGCGGCCGAGACGCAGGCCAAGGCGCGGCGCGAACTCGCGCTCTACACCGGGCTGGCCGGTCTCGGGATCGTGCTGCTGCTCCTCGTCGTGACCGGTTCGCTGACCAACCTCGTCCTCGTCCTCGTCAACCTGCCCTTCGCCTTCGTCGGCGGCGTGCTGGCGGTGGCGCTCAGCGGCGCGGTGATCTCGCTCGGGTCGATCGTCGGATTCGTGACGCTGTTCGGCATCTCGCTGCGCAACACCATCATGATGATCGCCCACTACGAGCACATGGTGCTGGCGGAAGGCCGTCCCTGGACCGAAGCGGCCGCCATCGAGGGGGCGGCCGACCGCCTCGTGCCGATCCTGATGACGTCCCTCGTCACCGGCCTCGGCCTGCTGCCCCTGGCGCTCGGGGCGGGCGAGCCCGGCCGCGAGATCGAGGGGCCGATGGCGCTCGTCATCCTCGGCGGGCTCGCGACCTCGACGGTGCTCAACCTCGCCGTGCTGCCGATGCTGGCGCTGCGGTTCGCCCGGTTCAAGCCGGCGGAACGGGCACTGTGATCGTCGGTCTCAGCGCCAGTATCACTTCACTCTTCAACACCGAGCCGGTGCGATGCCACGGTTTTCCAGTCCTTCCCCTCATCCTGAGGTGCGGAGCGAAGCGGAGCCTCGAAGGAGGGCTCCAGGGATCGCGCGACCTCTGGAGCCCTCCTTCGAGGCTGCTTCGCAGCACCTCAGGATGAGGGGAGTTGATCGGATCAGCCCGTCAAACAGGCCCTCAAAAATGCCTCCGGCGCCATACGGCGCCGGAGGATCGTGCAGCCCGGCCGTGCGTCCCACGGGACCGGCTCAGAAGGCGGCCTGCCGGGTCCTCACCTGATCCGAGGGCGTGTCGATCCACTGGACCGAGCCGGGGAGGGCGAAGCCGCCCTGGCGGTGGACCGAGAGATCGCTGGTCGCCAGACCCTGGGTCTCCAGGGCGAGCGCGCCGACCGTCTTGACGTTGTGGACGCCGCCGACTTCGTCGGCGCGGGCGGAGGCCGTCGCGAGAGCGGTGAGGGCCAGCGCGGCGGTGGTGAGCGAGAGAAATGTCTTGGACATTGAGATCAGCCTCGTTTTTCGGCGGCGGGCTCCCCGTCGCTTCGTGAGACTGTATGTGCTGGACCGACGCCCATGAATCAAATGGATCGATTTCATAATGCGCATCGATCACGTGCATCTCGGTCGCCTCGATCTCAACCTGCTCGTCGCCCTCGACGCGCTTCTGACGGAGCGCAGCGTGACGCGGGCGGCGGGACGGATCGGCATCAGCCAGTCGGCGATGAGCCATGCCCTGGGACGGCTGCGCGCCGCCTTCTCGGATGAGTTGCTGACGCGCGCGCCCGACGGGATGCGGCCGACGCCGCGGGCGCTGGCGCTGATGGCGCCGGTGCAGGCAGCGCTGTCTCAGATCCAGGAGATCACGCGGCCGCCGGACGCGTTCGATCCGGCCACGGCCGACCTCACCTTCTCCCTCGGCATCCCGGATTCGACCGAGGTGCTGCTGATGCCGACGCTCATCGCGCATCTGCAGGCGGTGGCGCCGGGCGTGAAGCTCCTGCTGCACACGGTCGATCGGCACCGCATCCTCGACGATCTCGACACGGGGCGGGTCGATCTCGGCATCGGCGTGTTCGAGCAGGGCCAGACGCACCACAAGCGCCGGATCCTCAACAAGGAGAGCTACCTCTGCATCTTCAACGCCGAGCTCGTCGGGGTGAGCGCGCCGATCTCGCTCGACGACTACGTGCGGCTTCCCCACCTGCTGACCAGCCTCGTGGAGAGCGCCCACGGCGTCGTGGACGACGCCCTGGCCAAGATCGGCCGCAAGCGCGTCATCGCCCTGACCTCACCCCGATTCTCGGTGATGCCCTTCGTGGTGCGGCAGGCGCCGGTCATCGCCACGATGCACGCGCGGCTCGCGCGCTTCTTCGCCGACAGCATGGGCCTGACCGTGAGCCCGGCGCCGATCGCGCTGCCGGACGTCTCCATCTCGATGATCTGGCACGCCTCGAACGACACCGTGCCGAGCCAGCGCTGGCTGCGGGAGACGATCGTGAAGCTGCGCCGGTCCGACCTCCGGCCGGAGGCTGTCGGCCCTCAGACCTAAGACGTCGTGATCGGGGGAGTTTCCGTCCGCTCCTCGACGGCTCCGTCGTCTTACGGCCGGAAGAGGGAGAGCACGGGCTGGCTCGAAGCGTTGGCGATCGAGAGCGCCTGGACGGCGAGTTGCTGCTGCGTCTGAAGCGCTTTCAGCCTCGTCGATTCCTCCTCGATATCGGCATCGACCAGGATGCCGATCGTGCGGTCATTGGCCTTCATCAGCGTGTCGAGGAAGCTCCGCTGCCCCTCGATCTGCGTGCGGCTCGCGCCGAGGCGTACGCCGGACTCCGTCACGCGGGCGATGGCCCGCTCGACCGTGTCGATCGCCCGGGCAAGGGCCGCGTCCGCGGCGGTGCCGCTGCCGATCGCCGTCAGGTCGATCGTGTCCACGGAGACGCCGCTCGCGGGATCGACCGTATCGAGGAGACCGCGGGCCGCCGCCGTCGCGGCATCGGAGCCGGCGGCCACGCGATGGTCGCTCGCGCCGGCGCCGAAGCCGAGGGTGACGTCGGCGCCGCCCGTGCCCGTCACCGAGACATCGTCGAGATACCACCAGTTGGTATCCTGCCGCGCCTCGAAGGTCAGGACGGAAGTCGGCCCCGTCGCCGTGACTGTGACGTGGTATTCGATGAAGGGCCCGGCCGGGTCGGCCCCGCGGGCGACGACGGTGGCGCCGTTCCAATCCGCCTTGAAGAAGTTGCTGGTCCCGCCGGGATCGTTCTTCAGCCAGAAGCTCAGCAGGTAGGACTGCCCGGGCACCGTCGCGAGGGTCTGCGAGACGGTCGTCGGCGTGCCGCTGGTTCCCATGGCGTAACCGGCCGTCCCGGACCGAGCCGGCGCTCTGACCTGATTCCAGGACGTGTTGGCCCCGACCGTCCAGCCCGCCAAGCCGGCCTCGAAGCCGCCATTCACCGCGAGATCGACACCTGGACCCGACGCGCCGGTCCGGTCGAGGGCGAGGGTCCGGCCCGCGCCCGCTTCCGTCGTCTCGAACCAGAGGCGCCCGGCCTCGTCGAGGCCGGCATGAACGGTGCCGGCGAGATCCGGATCGGCGGCGATCAGGTTGTTGATCGCCCGCACCAGCTCGTCCGGGGTGACCGCCGCGAGGTCGCGGGCTGCCGAGATCATGGTCGCCCCGCTGAGCACGATCGGGCGCGCCGGCGCGCCGTCCACGCTCAGGTCGAAGCGCACGGAGGCGGTGCCGCTCAGGTCCGTCGCGCCGGGGATCGCCTCGCCGGCGGTGATGCGGGCGGGGGTCGCGGGCACGGTGACCTGCGCGGTACCGGCATCGTAGAGGGCGATCGCGCCCGACTCGATCGGGATGCTGGAGGTTCGGACGGCGCCCGACGCGTCGCGGGTGAAGCCGGACACCACCTGCCGGACGCTCCGCCCTCCCGCCGCGGAATCGATGGCGAGCCAGCTCTCGTCCGTCGTGCCGGAGGCGCGCGCGGTGGCCCGCATCCGGTCCTGGATGGCCCCGACCTCGGTCTGGACCTTGGCGCGGTCGACACCCGGCTGCAGCGCCGTCTGAAGCTTGGCGCGCAGGCTCCGCAGGTCGGCGAGCACGGAGGACGTGCCCTGATAAGCCGCGTCGACCGCGGCGGCGCCGAGGCCGAGCGTGTCCCGGATCGCGGAGAGCACCGCGTTGTCGGTGCGCATGGTGGTCGCGATCGACCAGTAGGCGGCGTTGTCGGAGGCGCTGGAGGTGCGCTGCCCCGTGGAAATCCGTCGGCTCGTGATGTCGAGGCTATGAGTGATGCTCTTGAGCGTCGTTAAAGCTGACATCGAAGAGATGTTCGTCAACAGGCTGGTCACGCTCAACCCCGGAACATCCGCCCAAGCAATTCTTGTATTTCTCAAATGACAGATTCATCGCATTTCTGCGAGATCAATTGCCAGTTCCGAGAGTGTAAGTGTCTGCACTTTAAGGACGGTTAATGCGAGACCACGGCAGTGCGATCGGCCACCTGAGATCGAATCGCGATCCAACACGAATGTTCACGATACGCTGCCGGCTGGTGCCGCTTTCAGGCGATGGCCTCTCTCGATCGGCGGCCTGTCGAGGCCGGGCGAGCCGCTGCCGATCGTGCCGCGCGCGAGCCCGCCCGGCACAGTCCGCGGAGCGATGCGGCGCACGCTGCTGCAGAACGAGGGAAGTCGGAAAAATCCGCAGGCCCCTGATCGACCCCGACCGGAACCGGAAAGGGAAAACAACCTTGGCTCTGCTCGCAAACCGGTGCGGCGGCTTGGAATGGTCGGAGTGGCCGGACTTGAACCGACGACCCCCTGTCCCCCAGACAGGTGCGCTACCGGGCTGCGCTACACTCCGAAACCCTTGTCGGGCTCGCGGCTCATAGCCGTCCGTCCCGGGCAGCGCAACCCCTTCCGCTCCCCTTCCGCTCCCCTTGGGCAGCGAAGCGCGCGCCGAACGCCGCCGAGCCGATGATGGGGACGAAAGCGCATCTTTCCCTTGGATTTGACACGGCGCATTGTTCGACCGCACGGCATCCAGCACGACCGCAGGCACGGACGATGCGCCCGCCCTTCGTGGAGGGCACCCCACGGTCCGGAGCGGGACAACCTAAGAGAAAAATTCTGCTGCTCTTCTCAAGCGCGGCTCAGCGATCTATCGTGATGAGAGAGCGATCCTTTTGTCCGGCCATGTCTAGAAAATCACTCGACCTGACGTTGGAAATCCTCAAATCGCTCGACCGAGCGCATTCGCGCGAGGATATCCTGCGGGCCATCATGCCGCGGCTGAACGCCCTCGGCATTGAATACATCATCTCGGCCATGATCCCACTGAAGCGCCTTCCGGCGCGGACGCAGAAGAACTACGTCATCCTTGAGAATACGTCCGACGAGTGGAACCGGCTCTACTTTTCGAAGGGCTACATGTATGCGGATCCGATCGTGCAGACGACCCTGTCCAGCACGACCGGCTTCCACTGGTCCGAGGTCGAGCCCCAGGGCGTGATCGACCCTCGCTCGCGGCAGGTGATGAACGAGGCGGGCGAGTTCGGCCTCAAGGACGGCTTCACCGTGCCGCTCGCCACGCTGGAGGAGGAGCGCGGCGGCCTCACCTTCGCCGGCCGGCAACTCGACATCAGCCCGGGACAGCGCGGGATGCTGACCCTGCTCGCCTCCTACGTGGTCGGGCAGACGCTGCTCATCGACAACGGCCCCAGCGAGCGCCGGATGGGTCTGACCCCGCGCGAGCGCGAGAGCCTGCAATGGGTCGCCGAGGGCAAGACCGATTGGGAGATCGGTGAGCTGATGGGCATCTCCCGGCACGGCGTCGATTTCCACCTCCGCTCCGCCCGGATGAAGCTCGGCTGCGTCTCGCGCACCCAGGCGGTGGCCGAGGGGTTCCGGCGCGGGCTGATCGTGTGACCGGCCGCGGCGCCCGCGGGGCCGGGCCTTCGCGTCAGGAGCGGTGATTCGCCTGAAGCCCGGGCGGCGCCGCGCGCGAGACCCGGCTCGACCGGGACGCCGGACACGATCCAGGGCGAAGCGCACCAGTCCGAGCGGCGGCCGGCGCCTCACGAAAAAGACAATGCAAAATTGAATGTCCGGCGCATCCTCCCCGGTGCGATCACCGGGCTGTCGGCCTGGAGTCGCGCCCTCGTCCGGCGATGCTGACGATCGAGCGCATACAGGGACGATCACGCAGGATTGATCGGCTTCGAGCGTGGGTTCGCGCGAAACTCACCTGTAACCGACAATTTCTGTATTGTTTTCGACATACAATCCAAGATAGAGACCCCGGCGGCGCGGGCCCCGGTATGCTGGCACGAGCGCTCGCATCTCGTCTCCCCTCCCGAACTGCACACAGCTCTTCGAACGAAAACCTACGAGTTCTCGTAGTGCCGCCACACGGCTGAATTTGGGACGAACACCTCAGCTTTCTGAAGAGGTGTTCCGATGATCCACGTCGTGACCGCGGAGAACATGCAGGACTATGCCGGTGCTCTCGATCAAGCCTTCCGCCTGAGACACCGGGTCTTCGTCGAGGAGCTGGGCTGGTCCAACCTCGCCCGTCCCGACCGGCGGGAGATCGACGAGTTCGACGACGAGCACGCCGTCCACCTGCTCGCTCTCGACGAGGACGAGACCGTCATCGGATATTCGCGCCTGCTGCCGACCACCCGGCCGTACCTGCTGCCGATGGTGCTGCCGCAGCTCTGCGAGGGCGCGGCGCCGTCGGGTGCGCATATCGTCGAGTGGGGCCGCATCTGCGTCGCCGAATCGGCGCGCACCTCGGGCCGGCGGCTCAACCCAACGGCCCTGGCCCTGATGACGGCGATCGTCGAGTGGGGCCTGCCGCGGGGAATCACCAGCTTCGTCTCCGAGATGCCGACGAGCTGGATCCTGCGCCTCCTCCAGCTGCATCTGCGCGCCATCCCTCTCGGGCTGCCGCACGAGATCGAGGGCGAGGAGATCGTCGCGGTCGAAGCGGCCTTCGACCGCCGGTCGCTGCGCCAGCTCCAGAACAAGCGCGGCGACATCCGCTCCGTCCTGGCTCCGCCGCGGACCAGCGTCGCCCGCCTCGCCTCCTGAGACGCCGGGCGCCGCGGCCGGCCGCGGCGCCCCAGCACCACCATCAGCCTGACGCATCTCGCGCGGGGAGCAGGACCTTGAAACGCAGACGCAGTGACACCCGGCGCGGGACAGCCCCGGTCTTCGCCCGAACGCTGGCGAAATCCGAGATCGTCGGAACCTGGGAATGGGATCCGGCGACCGGCCATTTCCTCCTCGACGAGGGGGCCGCCGAACGCATGGCGGGCGATGTCCGCCTCGCCGGGCTCCCCCTGCGCAGCGAGCGGGCGACGGCCGGCCTCGGCACGGCGGAGGCCGCCCGCTTCCTCGGCGACGTGGGCCGCGCGGCGGAGCAGGAAGACGACGTCGCGGTCGATCTCTGGGTCGCCTCCGCGACCGGACCCGCGCGCAAGGTCCTGTGCCGCGGCCGGATCCATCGCGATGCGCGGCGACAGCCCGTTCGCGGGGAGGGGACCCTGGTCGAGCGCGCCGATCCCGGCGCCGGGACGCGGAGCTTGCGCGAACTGAAGCGCGCGGCCGCGGCCGAGGCCATCGACGAGGCCGCCGAACTCCTCATCGCGGCCCGCCGGGCGATCGATGCGAGCGGCAAGCCCCGGCTGCGCCAACTCATCGACGTCCTCCTGCTGGAGGTCGGCCGGGAGATCGCGAACCATAGCGGCGCGACCGAGTCGCCGTCTCACTAGATCCAGGTCGGGGAGGGACGCCGGTCGCCAGGGCGACGAATTCCGGTCTATGCAGCGGCCCATGCAAGCCTGCCTCGCCATCGACCTGACCCGCCTCATCACCCGGCTCCGCCACGCCAGCCCCACCGGCATCGACCGGGTCGATCTCGCCTATGCCCGGCACGTCCTGAACCAGGGCGCGGAGGGCACCCGCTTCGGGCTCGTCTCGACGGCACTGGGTCCGCGGGTTCTCGACCGGGCGACGGCGCGCGGCATCGTCGAGGCGGTCGCCGCGGGCTGGGTCGAGGACGTGACCGCCGCCGCAGATCCGGTCTTCCAGGCGCTCGCGGCTTCCCTCGCCGCCGACCCGGCCGCCGACGGCCGCCCGGCGCCGCGGGCGGGCAGGCGCCGGGGGGAGGGGGGGCTCGACCGACGCCGCCTCCAGGCCGAGACCGCCCTGCGGGTGCTGCGCTCCGGCGGCCCCGAGCGGCTGCCCGAGGGCACGATCTACCTGCACACCTCGCATCTGCGGCTCGACCGGCCCGAGCGCTTCGACTGGCTCTACACCCGGCGCGACGTGCGGGCGGTCTTCTTCGTCCACGACCTGATCCCGATCTCCCATCCGGAATACGGCCGGCCGGGGGAGGCCGCGCGCCACGGGCTGCGGATGGAGACCGTCGCGCGCCACGCCGCGCACGTGCTGGTCAATTCGAGCGATGTCGGCGCCCGCTTCACGGACTACGCCCGCCGGCGGGGCCTGGGCGCCAAACCGGTGACGGTGGCCCCGCTCGGCGTCGAGCCCGTCTTCTCGGGCGGCGGCGGCGAGTCGGCCCTGCCGCGGCTCGCACGGCCGACCTTCCTCGTCTGCGGCACCATCGAGCCGCGCAAGAACCACCTGCTTCTACTCAACCTCTGGCGCGATCTCGCCGGACGCCTGGGCGCGGAGACGCCGCGGCTCGTCCTGGTCGGGCGGCGCGGCTGGGAGATCGAGAACGTCGCCGACATGCTCGACCGCTGCGCCGCCATCCGTCCGCATGTCGGCGAGGTGGTCGGCCTGTCCACCCACGGCCTCGCGGCGCTGATGCGCGGCGCCACCGCCCTGCTGATGCCCTCCTTCATCGAAGGCTACGGCCTGCCGGTGGTCGAGGCGGCGGCGAGCGGCCTCCCGGTCGTCGCCTCCGACATCCCGGTCCACCGCGAGATCGGCGGGCGATTCGCCCACCTCCTCGATCCGCTCGACGGATCGGGCTGGCGACAGGCCGTCGAAGCCCTGAGCGAGCCGGGCTCCCGGCTCCGGGCGGCGTTGGCGGACCGCCTCGCCGGTTACGCGCCGCCGGGCTGGGCGGCGCATTTCGAGCGCGTCGATGCGGCGCTCGCCGGCCTGCCGCCGGCCGGCGTGCCGATGTTGCGCCGCGGGGGCGAGAGGACTTAAGAGACTCGCACGCGTTTCGATCCGCCCCTTCGGCGGCGGCCCTCTCTGGAAAGATCGGTTGCGATGAAGGTGGTCGACCTCGACCGCGAGACGGTCAAGCAGGGCTTGGCGGACGGCTCGCTGCTGCTCATCGACGTGCGCGAGGATCACGAATTCGCCCGCGGGCGCATTCCCGGCTCGGTCTCGCACCCGCTCTCGACCTTCGACCCCGCGGCGCTCAAGGCGCTGATCGAGGCCGATGGGCGCCGGCCGGTCTTCTCCTGCGCCTCGGGCGTGCGCTCGATCCACGCCATCGCCGCGGCGCAGCAGAACGGGCTCGACGTCAGCGAGCATTACGCCGGCGCCTTCAAGGATTGGTACGCCGCGGGTGAGCCGGTTGAAGCGTAATTCAGGCACGTCTGCGTTGCAGAGCGTCTGACCGTTCCTTCCAAGACAGACCGTCATGTGCGCGAGCGCACGCCCCACACTCGGTTGCGGGGACTAGGCCGCGCCATGCAGGGAACCGAATGATGCGTAGCCTTAGGCCTCTTCTTCTCGCCACACCGCTGATCGCCTCCGCGCTGCTGGCTGCCGGGCCTGCCGGCGCGCAGATGCCGGGCGCGCCGCCCCCCGGCGTGACCGTCGCCAAGCCGGTGGTGCGGGAGATCGTCGAGCAGGACCAGTATACCGGCCGCTTCGACCCGATCGAGTTCGTCGAGGTGCGCGCCCGGGTGACCGGCTACCTCGACAAGATCATGTTCCAGGACGGCGCGAACGTGAAGAAGGGCGAGGTGCTCTTCGTCATCGACCGCCGGCCCTACAAGGCGGCGCTGGAGCAGGCCCAGGCGGCGCTCACCTCGGCCAAGGCGCGCCTCTCCTTCACCCAGACGGATCTGGAGCGCGCCCAGGTGCTCTCCCGCGGCGGGAACATCTCCGAGCAGGTGACCGACCAGCGCCGTCAGGCATCGCAGACCGCCCAAGCCGACGTGGACAGCGCGGAGGCGGCGCTCCGCAACGCCCAGCTCAACTTCGACTTCACCGAGGTGAAGTCGCCGATCAACGGGCGGATCAGCCAGCGCCTCGTCACCGAGGGCAACATCGTCAGCACCGACCAGACGATCCTGGCCCGGATCGTCTCGCTCGATCCGATCTATTTCGGCTTCACCGTCGATGAGCGCTCGTTCCTGAAGTACCAGGGCTCGCTCGGCATCGGCATGGGGCAGATGCAGCGCGGCAAGGGGGCTCCGGTGCAGATCGCCCTGTCCGGCGAGGAGAAGCCGACCCGCAAGGGGACGCTCGACTTCGTCGACAACCGGGTCGACTTCCAGACCGGCACGATGCTCCTGCGCGCCACCGTCGAGAACCCCGACGGGTTCATCAAGCCGGGCCTGTTCGGCATCGTCGCCATGCCCGCGACCAAGCCCTTCCAGGGCATCCTGATCCCCGACGAGGCGGTCTCGGCCAACCAGGACAAGCGCATCGTCTACGTGCTCGGAGAGGGCGACAAGGTCGCGGCGCGGACCGTGAAGCTCGGACCGATCGTCGACGGCTACCGCGTGGTCCGCGACGGGCTGAAGGGCGACGAGCTCGTGGTCGTCAACGGCGTCGCCAAGGTCCGCCCGGGCGCGCAGGTGAAGCCCGAGACGGTCGAGCTGCCCCCGACGAAGAAGTGAGACCGCGATGATGCCGCGCCGTCGCGGGGGCGAGGCGGGACGCGGACGAGAACGATTCGAGCGCCGACGCTCCCGGACCGACCGGGCAGCGCCGGCCTGGACGCAGACGGCAAGCCGCACGGGTCGCGCCAGCACGCGCACCGGCCGGCGAGAGGTTTGAACGATGCGTTTCGCCCATTTCTTCGTCGACCGGCCGATCTTCGCTTCGGTCACGTCGATCGTCTTCCTGATCCTCGGCTTCGTCGCCTACGAGAAGCTGCCGGTCTCGCAATATCCCGAGATCGTGCCGCCGACCGTGACCGTGCGCGCGAGCTTCCCCGGCGCCAACGCCGAGACGGTGGCCGCCACGATCGCGACGCCGCTCGAACAGGAGATCAACGGCGTCGACAACATGCTCTACATGACGTCGTTGTCGACCAACGACGGCGCGATGCTGCTGACCGTGACCTTCAGGGTCGGCACCAACCTCGATATCGCCAACGTGCTGGTGCAGAACCGGCTCTCGGTGGCGCAGCCGCGCCTGCCGCCGGACGTGCGCAACCTCGGCGTCACCGTCCGCAAGGCCTCGCCCGACCTGATGCTGGTCGTGCACCTGCTCTCGCCCAAGCGCACCTACGACCAGAACTATCTGGCCAACTACATCTACCTCAACATCCGCGACGAGCTGCTGCGCCTCGACGGCGTCGGCGACATCTCGATCTTCGGCGGCAACGAGTACGCCGAGCGGATCTGGATCGACCCGCAGAAGATGGCCGCCTACGGCCTGACCACGACCGACGTGACGAGCGCGCTGCAGGAGCAGAACGTGCAGGTCGCCGCCGGCCAGCTCAACGGCCCGCCCGCCGCGCCGGGCGCGGCCTTCCAGCTCGTCGTGCAGTCGCAGGGGCGCTTCCAGACGCCGGAGGAGTTCGCCGACGTCATCGTCAAGGCGAGCGACGGGCGCCTCGTGCGCGTGCGCGACATCGCCCGCGTCGAGATGGGCCAGAAGGACTACACGACGAACTCCTTCCTCAACGACACCCCCGCGGTCGGCATCGGCGCCTTCCAGCGGCCGGGCACCAACGCGCTCGAGGCCGCGGAATCGGTCAAGGCGACGATGGAGCAGCTGAAGAAGAACTTCCCGCCGGACGTCGAGTACCGCATCGCCTACAACCCGACGGAGTTCATCGAGGAATCGATCCACGAGGTCTACAAGACCCTGTTCGAGGCGGTCCTCCTCGTCGTGATCGTGGTCCTGGTCTTCCTCCAGAGCTGGCGCACGGCGCTGATCCCGGTGATCGCGATCCCGGTCTCACTCGTCGGCACCTTCGCGGTGATGTCGGCGCTGGGCTTCTCGCTCAACAACCTGACCCTGTTCGGTCTCGTGCTCGCCATCGGCATCGTGGTCGACGACGCCATCGTCGTGGTGGAGAACGTCGAGCGCAACATGGCCGACGGGCTCTCCCCCGGCGAGGCGGCCCACAAGACCATGGACGAGGTGGGCGGCGCGGTCATCGCCATCGCGCTGGTGCTGGCGGCGGTGTTCATCCCGACCGCCTTCATCCCCGGCATCTCGGGCCAGTTCTACAAGCAGTTCGCGCTCACCATCGCGGCCTCGACCATCATCTCGGCCTTCAACTCGCTGACGCTGTCCCCGGCGCTCTGCAAGCTGCTGCTGAAGCCGCATCACGAGCACAAGCCGCCGAAGTTCTTCCTCACCCGGTTCGTGAACTGGCTGGCGCATCTGTTCAACCGCGGCTTCGACTGGCTGTCGAACGGCTACGGCCACACCATCCGCGTGCTGACCGGCACCGTGGTCGGCGTGATCGCGATGCTGCTCGTCTACGCCGCCGTGATCGCCGGCACGCTCCACCTCGCCCGGACCACGCCCACGGGCTTCATCCCGGACCAGGACCAGGGCTACCTCATCGGCGTGGTGCAGCTGCCCTCGGGCTCGTCGCTCGACCGCACCACGGAGGTGGTGAACCGGGCCGCGGCGATCGCCCGCAAGATCGACGGCATCACCAACACCGTCATCATCGCGGGCTTCGACGGCGCGACCTTCACCAACACCACCAACGCGGCGGTGATGTTCCTGACGCTCAAGAACGCCAAGGAGCGGGCGTCCCAGGGGCGCAGCGCGGCGGTGATCACCGGCGACGTGATGAAGGCCACCGCCGGCATCCAGGAGGCGCGGGTCATCGTCATCCCGCCGCCGCCGGTGCGCGGCCTCGGCCAGGGCGGCGGCTTCAAGATGCAGATCGAGAGCCGCCAGTCCTCGGAGATCGGCCCGCTGCTCGCGGCGGCCGGCGAGGTCATGGCCCAGGCCAACCAGAGCAAGGACGTGACGCGGGTCTTCACGACCTTCAGCAACGACACGCCGCAGCTCTATCTCGACATCGACCGCACCATCGCCCGCATGCTCAACGTGCCGCTCGCCAACGTCTTCTCGACGGTGCAGACGGCGCTCGGCGGTGCCTACGTCAACGACTTCAACACGCTGGGCCGCATCTACCAGGTGCGCGTGCAGGGTGATGCGATCTACCGGATGTCGCGGCGCGACATCGAGCAGCTGAAGGTGCGCTCCTCCACCGGCGCCCTGGTGCCGATGGGCACGCTGGCCTCGATCCGCGACATCGCCGGCCCGCAGATCGTGCAGCGGTTCAACCTGTACTACTCGGTGCCGCTGCAGGGCGTGGCGCAGGCCGGCGTCTCGACCGGCCAGGCGCTCGACAGCATGGAGGAGATCGCCAAGCGGGCCCTGCCCGAGGGCTACGCCTACGACTGGACCGAGATCGCCTACCAGCAGAAGGCGGCGGGCGGCACGGCCATCTACGTCTTCGCGCTGGGCGTGCTCCTCGTCTTCCTCGTGCTCGCCGCGCAGTACGAATCCTGGGCGCTGCCGCTGGCGATCCTGCTGGTGGTGCCCACCGGCGTACTGGCCGCCCTGTTCGGGGTGCAGTTGCGAGGGCAGGACAACAACATCCTGACCCAGATCGGCCTCATCGTGCTCATCGGCCTGGCCGCCAAGAACGCGATCCTGATCGTGGAATTCGCCCACGACATCGAGAAGAGCGAGCACAAGGGGCCGGTGGACGCCGCCGTCCAGGCCTGCCGCCTGCGTCTGCGCCCGATCCTGATGACGGCCTTCGCCTTCATCCTCGGCGTGCTGCCGCTCGTCATCGCCACGGGCCCCGGCGCCGAGATGCGCCAGGCCCTCGGCACGGCGGTGTTCTTCGGGATGATCGGCGCGACCTTCTTCGGCCTGTTCCTGACGCCGGTCTTCTACGTGGTGATCCGCAAGACGGTGCTGTGGATCAGCCGCAAGCGCGGCAAGGATCCGCACGAGAAGGATCCGCACGGCGAGCCGCACGGAGCCCCGGCCCACGGCTGAGGCGCGACCGCGAAGGGGATGAGAATGCGGCCGGGAGCACTAGCTTCCGGCCGTTCCCGTTTTTGAAGGTTCGCCCGTGCCCGGTTATCTGCCCTTCGCGGGCGCCCTGAAGCTGCCCGCCTACACCTGCGACAATTGCGGCTTCTGGCAGCGCCATTTCGCGGCGCCGCCGCATTGCCCGATGTGCCTCGACGCCCGCCACGTCGTGCCGCAGGACGGCTGGCGCTTCCGCACGGCGCAGGAGGCGCAGGCGGCCTTTCCCTGCCACTGGGAGGAGCTGGAGCCGGGCGTCTGGCGCTTCTGGAACGAGCCGGTCTCCGGCATCGGCCCGAGCGCCTACCTGATCCGGACCGAGAACGGGAATATGGGCTTCGAGGGCTGCCCCGTCTTCAGCGAGGCGGCCCTCGACCAGATCGAGCGGCTCGGCGGCATGCAGGTGCTCTCGGCCTCCCACCCGCATTCCTACGGGGCGCTGGTGCAGCTCCAGGATCGGTTCGATCCGGAACTGTGCCTGCCGGCTTCCGACTTCACCTGGAGCGCGGCGCTTCAGGTCTCCTGGCCCTACGACGACTTCCTCGAGCCCCTGCCGGGCCTCGAACTGCACCGCACGGCCGGCCATTTCGACGGCCACGCCGTGCTGTTCGACCGCAAGCGAAGGATCTGCTTCTGCGGCGACGCCCTCAAGTTCGAGCTCGACCCGAAGGATTTCCGCAAGGCGCTGACGATCTCGGCGCACAAGGCCTTCGTGCGCGGCGTGCCTCTGACGGTGAGCGAGCTCCGCCGCTACCGCGACGTGTTCGAGCGCCTCGACTTCACCCAGACCTGGACCCCGTTCGAGCCGGCGGCCAATGTCGGCCGGGCGGAGGTTCTGGCCCTGATCGACGCGATGCTCGGCAGCCGCCCCCACGCCGCACCCGTGCCGCTGACGGATTTTCGCCGCGACGGCTGATCCGTCATCCGCTCGATCACTTCGGCTTCTCCTGCGTCATTGCTGAGGATGTTCAGCAATTCGCTGATTTTCCAGCCACCGTGATCGATGCCCTGACCCCGTCATTCCGGGGCTCGCCGCAGGCGAGAACCCGGAATCCACCCGAGATGCCGAAAGTCCTGACAGGCGGGCGTGCCCAGTCGTGGATTGCACGCCTCCGTCGCGCCCCTTCGGGTCCGGGCTCCGCTGCGCGGCCCCGGAATGACGGCGGTGGTGACGAAGCTCGCGACGCGCGTCCGCAGCCCTGACGGCAGCGTATCGCGATCATCGAGCTTGTGAACTTCTACGATTGCGAGGCGGAGCCGAAGCGATGACGGGATTGGGCAAGCCCCGAGGTGATCGTTCGGAAACCGTGTGAGACAGACGAAGATGGTCTGAACCGCCAGGCCGGATCGGCGGATACGCGGGTGATCGCGGCATCACGACATCAGGCGATGTCCAGCGTTGCCCGAAAACAATCCTTCCAAGGCGGCATTCAGTCGCCGACGGGCCCGACCCGCCTCGAACTTTTCCTCTTCACGTAAAATTTACCGCGAAAGATGACATTTGCCATAAGGGCAGATTAAGGATGCCGTCGCATCCGTCCACCTCCGCCCCGAAACAATGACGACGCCCATCCGCGCGAGATCATCGGCGGAGATTTGCATCGCGGGGATGCTGTGATGTTCCGTAAATCCAAGCCCAGTGACGCGCAGGCGAAGCTCGACGCACTCGACCGATCGCTCGCCACCATTGAGTTCTCGATGGACGGTACCATCCTGGACGCCAACCAGAACTTCCTGGCCGCGGTCGGCTACGGGCTGGACGAGATCAGGGGCAAGCATCACCGCCTCTTCGTCGATTCCGCCTATGCCGAGACCGCCGAGTACCGCGCCTTCTGGGAGACGCTGCGCGGCGGCCACTACGCGTCGGGCGAGTTCCTTCGCTTCGACAAATCCGGCCGCAAGATCTGGCTGGAGGCGACCTACAACCCGGTGCTCGGGGCGGACGGCACGCCGGAGCGGGTGATGAAGTTCGCGACCGACATCACCGCCAAGAAGAACGAGACGAGCCGGCTCCTGACGATGATCGACGGCATGCCCGTCGCCGTCATGACGGCCGACCCGAAGGACGAGTTCAAGATCAACTATCTGAACCAGACCTCGAAGACGACGCTCGCCACGATCGAGCAGCATCTGCCGATCAAGGTCTCGGAGATGCTGGGCCGCTCGTTCGACGTGTTCCACAAGAACCCGCACCACCAGCGGGCGATGCTGGCCGACAGCAGCCGCCTGCCGCACCGGGCCAAGATCCGGGTCGGCCCCGAGACGCTGGATCTGCGCGTCTCGGCCATCCACGGGCCCGAGGGCGAGTATGTCGGCCCGATGGTCACGTGGTCGGTGATCACGGCGCAGGTCCAGATGTCGACGGACGTCGCGCAGGTGGTCGAGGCGGTGCGCTCGGCGGTGGAGCGGATGGGACACTCGGCGGAGGAACTGTCGCGCTCGGCCGAGGAGGCCCGGCAGCGCGCCGCCTCGGTCGCGGCGAACTCGGAGCAGATGACGGCCTCGATCCAGGAGATCTCGGGGCAGGTCGGCAGCGTCTCCGAACGCGCCCAGAAGATCGCGGCCCAGGCCGAGACGACCGATCAGACGGTGCGCCAGCTCGCCGAGAACGCGCGCAAGGTCGATGCGGTGGTGGCGATGATCCGTTCGATCGCCGACCAGACCAACCTGCTCGCGCTCAATGCCACCATCGAGGCCGCCCGCGCGGGCGCCGCCGGCCGCGGCTTCGCGGTCGTGGCCGCCGAGGTGAAGGCGCTGGCGGAGCAGACCGCCCGGGCGACCGGCGAGATTTCCGGCCAGATCGCCGCGATCCAGAGCGCCACCGGCGAGGCGGTCGAAGCCATCGGCACGATCACCGCGGCGGTGACGGACCTCTCGGGGCTGACGCTCGCCATGGCGAGCGCGGTCGAGGAGCAGGCCGCCTCGACCCACGAGATGTCCGGCAACATCGTCGGCGTCTCGTCGGCGGCGGACGCTACCGGCAGCCACGTCGACGCCGTCCGCGCCATCGCCGGCGACCTGTCGGCGCATTCCGCGGGCCTGGGCGCCAGCGTCGAGAAGTTCCTCAAGGCGAGCTGAGGACGGAAAGCCGGGCGGGCCGGTCTTCCGGGCGTGAGGCCGATGTGCCGTCTGTCACGAAGATCGACGCGTCGATGCAACCGGAGGGCGTCTGGAGGCTTATAGCCACTTCCGCCCCCCCGGCGGTCCGACCCCGTCACCCGCCATGATCGACAGCAAGCATCTCCTCCCACCCGTCTCCGGCCCTTCGACGAATCCGATCCTGTTCGCGATCTCGGAAGGTCTCGCACGGCTGCTGCCGCTGCCGGAGGACGACGCCTTCGGCCTGTCGCGGATCGCGGCGGCCGGGGAGGGCGCGGTGCCGGCTCCGGCCTCGGCCGCGTCCCGATCCGACGCCGACCGGACCGGCTGAGGGAGCGGGGAGGGCCGCCCTGTTGCGGCCACGTTCGTGAACAGACTGCGCGGCGCCTCGACCCGCGGAGACGTTCCCTCTCATGTCCTTCCTCCAAGGACTTCCGATCGCCGACCTCATCGCCCATTACGGCTATCTCGCCGTCTTCGTCGTCGTCGCGCTGGAGAGCGCGGGGGTGCCGATGCCGGGCGAGACCATCCTGATCTCGTCGGCTGTCTATGCCGGCAGCACGGGCAACCTGAACGTCGTCCTCATCGTCGCGGCGGCCGCGGCGGCCGCGATCCTCGGCGACAATGTCGGCTACTGGGTCGGGCGCCGCTGGGGCATGCCGCTGCTGCTGCGCTACGGCCACCTCATCGCCCTCGATCACGGACGGCTCAAGCTCGGACAGTACCTGTTCCGCGAGCATGGCGGGAAGATCGTGTTCTTCGGCCGCTTCACGGCGATGCTGCGGGCCTACGCGGCGGTGCTGGCCGGCGTGAACCGGCTCGATGCCGGCCGCTTCATGCTGTTCAACGGCCTCGGCGGCGTCGCCTGGTCCGGCATCATGGGCTTCGGCGCCTATGCCTGCGGCCGCTCCATCGAGCACATCGTCGGGCCGGTGGGCATCGCGCTCCTGGCCTTCGTCGTCTTCGGCGGGATCGCCCTGTGGCTGTTCATGAAGCGCCACGAGGAGCGTCTGCTGGTGAAGGCGGAAGCCGCGATCCCCGGCCCGCTGACGCACTGATATTTTCGTTTCTGCCGACCGCGGCATGGGCCGTCGACCTCCCCTTTCCCCGCCGAGCGGAGAGAGGGGGAAGTCTCATCCGGCGACCGCTGCCTTGATCGCCGCCGCGACGCGCTTGACGCCCGCGGCCACATCGCCGCCCTTGAGGTGGATTCTCAGCGCCCGGCGCTTACGCTCGGCCAGCACGGCGAAATCGCCCCGCGCCTGCGCCGCGATCACCGTCCTGAAGCCGAGCTTGCGTCCGGGGATCGGCAGGTCGGCCGACGGGTCGGCGGTGATCTGCAGGAACACCCCGGAGGCCGGACCGCCCTTGTAGGCCTGCCCCGTCGAGTGGAGGAAGCGCGGCCCGAATTCCAGGCAGGTCGCGACCTGGCGCGCGTCGCGAACCGCGAGGCGGGCCTCCTGCAGCGCCGCGTGATGCGCCTCGTTGCGCTCGACATAGGCCAGCAGGGCGACGTAATCGCACGGCTTCACACGGGCGAGATGGGCGGCCACGATCGCCTCGAAGCCGTCACCGGAGCGCAGGGCCTCGGCGTTGGCCGCGTCGGCGTAGAGCGCGACCGTCTCGTCCTCGAAGATCGGCGTCTCGGCCGGCAGCGCGCCGGTCTCCTCGGCGCTCGCGAACAGCTTCTTCGTCTCGATCTTGCTCGCCTCGACGTCGGGCTGGTCGAACGGGTTGATGCCGAGCACGGCGCCCGCCACGGCCGTCGCGATCTCGAAGCGGAAGAACTCCTGGGGGAGCTGCTCCACCTTGTCGAGATCGATGCGCACCACCGGCTGCGCCTCGCTCTCCAGGATCTTCACCGCCTCGTCCTGGCGCGAATCGGCGTGGCCGGTCAGGCGCAGATACACGAACAGCCGGTCCTCGCCGTAGACGGCGGGGACGCCGACCGGCTCGCCCTCGATCGGGATGATGCCGGTGCCCTCCTTGCCGGTCGATTCGGCGATGAGCTGCTCGGCCCAGGTCCCGAACGTGTCGATGCCGGGGGAAGCGATGATCGTGATCTTGTCGCGGCCGAACTCCTTGGCGGCGACGCCCATCGCCGCGCCGAGGCGCACGCCGGGATTGGCGGCGGGGGGCACCGCCGGCCCGCAGGAGCGGACCATCATCCGGGCGCTGTCGAGGAAGTCGCGGATCTCGACGCCGGCCGCAGCCGCGGGGACGAGGCCGAAGGCCGAGAGCACCGAGTAGCGCCCGCCGATCTGCGGCACGCCGAGGAAGATTTTTCTGAAGTTGTCGTCCTGCGCGGCCTTCTCCATGGCCGAGCCCGGATCGGTCACGGCGACGAAGTGGCGACCCGCCTTGTCCGCGCCCACCACGTCCTTCATCCGGCCGAGGAAGTAGTCGCGGAAGACGTTGGGCTCCAGCGTCGAGCCGGATTTCGAGGCGACGATGAACAGCGTCCGCTCGAGGTTCACCGCCGCCTCGACGGCGCGGACCTCGTTTGGATCGGTCGAGTCGAGGATGCGCAGCTTCGGGTAGCCGTCGCGGTGGCCGAAGGTCGCGGCGATCACCTCGGGCCCGAGGCTGGAGCCGCCCATGCCGAGCACCACCGCGTCGGTGAAGCCCTCGGCGCGGACCTCTTCGGCGAAGTTCTCGTAGAGCTCGACCCGCTCCAGCTCGTCCTCGACGATGCGCAGCCAGCCGAGCCACTTGTCCTCGTCGCGGCCGGTCCAGACGGTGTTGTCGTGCGCCCAGAGGCGGCGGATCGCGCCGCTGGCGCGCCAGGACTCGACCGCCTTGTCGGTGGCCGTCTGGAGCGCCTCGTCGAACTTGAAGGTCTGGGCGTCGAGCCGGTGATCGAGGAAAGCCGCGCGCTTGCCGGCGACGGCGCCGAGGAGCGCGTCGGCGGCGTCGACGAAGAGTTGCACGCCCTCCTCGACGAGCTGGCGGGCCACCGCCTCGATGTCGATCCCGGCCTCGGCCAGGCGCGCCATCACGGTCTCGGCCTCGCCGACGTTTTCCTCCAGCGTCGCCCGCACCCGGCCGTGGTCGCGGAACGCGTCCATGGTGGCCGGCGGCATGGTGTTGACGGTGTTCTTCCCGATCAGCTCCTCGACGTAGAGCACGTCGGAATAGGCCTTGTTCTTGGTCCCCGTCGAGGCCCAGAGCAGGCGCTGCGCCTTGGCGCCCTTGGCCTCCAGCGCCTCCCACTTGGCCCCCGAGAAAATGCGCTTGTAGCGCTGGTAGGCGAGCTTGGCGTTGGCGATCGCCACCTTGCCCTTGAGATCCTCGTAGCCGCCGACCGCGTCGAGCTTCTTGTCGACGAGGCTGTCGATGCGGCTGATGAAGAAGCTCGCGACGGAGGCGACCTTCGACACGTCGCCGCCGTTCTTCCCGAACTCGGTCAGGCCGTCGATGAAGGCGTTCGCGACCTCCTCGTAGACCGTCTGCGAGAACAGCAGGGTGATGTTGATCGAGATGCCCTCCGCCGTGAGCTGGCGGATCGCCGGAAGGCCGGCGGGGGTGGCCGGCACCTTGACCATCAGGTTGTCGCGCCCGACCGCCGCGTGCAGGCGGCGGGCCTCCTTCAGGGTCTCCTCGGTGTCCAGGGCGAGGTAGGGGGAGACTTCGAGGCTGACATAGCCGTCGGCGCCGTCGCTGGACTCGTAGACCGGCCGGAGCACGTCGGCCGCGGCCTGGATGTCGGCGATGGCGAGCCCCTCGTAGAGGTCGATGACGCGGGCGTCGCTGTGATCGAGGGCGGCCTTGAGGCTGTCGTCGTACTCGGCCGAGTGGCCGATCGCCTTCTCGAAGATCGCCGGGTTGGAGGTGACGCCGCGCAGGTCGTCCTTCTCCACCAGCGCCTTGAGCTCGCCCTTGGCGACGAAGCCGCGGGCCACGAAATCGAGCCAGACCGCCTGCTCGTGCTCGGCGAAGAGGGCGTTCAGCGCGTTCATCTCGGTCGTCCTCGCGTGAATTTTTTTAAAGCGTCCCACACCTGTAGATAGGGCGACGCAGTCGCCTGAACCCTCCCCCCTCTGCGGGGGAGGGTGGCCCTCGCGTGAGCGAGGGTCGGGAGAGGGGAGCGCCGTATCCGGACAGTGCGGAGCCGACCCCTCACCCGCCTGCTTCGCAGGCACCCTCTCCCGCAGAGGGGAGAGGGTGAGTGGTGCACCCTACTTCCTGTGCTTCGCCACCTGCGCGCGGGCGGCCTCCAGCACCTTGTCCGCGGTGAAGCCGAACTTGCCGAGCAGGTCCTTGATCGGGGCCGAGGCGCCGAAGGTGTGCATGCCGACGATGGCGCCCGAGGAGCCGGCGTAGCGGTCCCAGCCGATCACGCTGCCCTGCTCCACCGCCACGCGCGCCAGTACGTCCGGCGGCAGGACGCTGTTGCGGTAGCTCTCGTCCTGGCGCTCGAACAGGTCCCAGGACGGCATCGAGACGACACGGGCCTTCACGCCCTCGCCCGTCAGGGTCTCGTAGGCGCCGACGCAGAGCTGCACCTCGGAGCCCGTGCCGATCAGGATCACGTCGGGCGTGCCCTCGCAGTCGGCGAGCACGTAGGCGCCCTTCGCGGTGCCCGAGGCCGGGCCGTACTTCGACCGGTCGAAGGTCGGCAGCGGTTGGCGCGACAGCGCCAGCACCGCCGGCTGGTCCTTGAGCGAGAAGATCACCCGGTAGGCCTCGGCCACCTCGTTGGCGTCGGCCGGGCGCAGGGTCACGAGGCCGGGGATGCAGCGGAGCGAGAGGATCTGCTCCACCGGCTGGTGGGTCGGTCCGTCCTCGCCCACGCCGATCGAGTCGTGGGTGAAGATGTGGAAGACCGGCAGCTCCATCAGCGAGGCGAGCCGGATCGGCGGGCGCATGTAGTCGGCGAAGACGAGGAAGGTCGCCCCGTAGGCGCGAAGCCCCACGAGTCCGAGGCCGTTCACGATCGAGCCCATGGCGTGCTCGCGCACGCCGAAATGGATGTTGCGCCCGCCGGGCTCGAACGGCGTCAGCGAGCCCGCGCCCTCGAAGGTGAGGTTCGACTTGTTCGACGGCGCGAGATCGGCCGAGCCGCCGAGCAGGAACGGCACGTGCTTGGCGATGGCGTTCAGCACCTTGCCCGAGGATTCGCGGGTCGCCATCCCCTTGGCGTCGGCCTCGAAGACCGGGATGTCCCGGTCCCAGCCCTCCGGCAGGCGGCCTTCGAGGAAGGCGGTCAGGTCCTCGGCATGGGCCGCGTCCGCCGCCTTGGCCTCCTCGAAGAAGCCTTGCCACTGGGCGTAGAGCGCGGCGCCGCGCTTGCCGATGCCGTCGGCGAAGGTGTCGTAGACGCCGTCCGGCACGAGGAACTCGGAATCCTCCGGCCAGCCATAGGCGCGCTTGGCGCCCTTCACCTCGTCGGGTCCGAGCGCGTCGGAATGGGCCTTGGCGGTGTTCTGCTTGGTGGGCGCGCCGTAGCCGATGATCGAGTTGACGATGATCAGGGTCGGGCGGTCGCTCGATTGCAGGAAGGTCTCGAGGGCCGAGGCGATGGCGTGGGTGTCGTTGGCGTCGGCGACGCGGAGCACCTGCCAGCCATAGGCGAGGAAGCGGGCGGCGACCTCTTCCGAGAAGGCGAGCTCGGTATGGCCCTCGATGGTGATGGTGTTGTTGTCGTAGATCCAGCACAGGTTCGACAGGCGCAGATGGCCCGCGATCGAGGCGGCCTCTTGGGAGACGCCCTCCATCAGGTCGCCGTCCGAGCAGATGGCGTAGACGTTGTAGTCGAACAGCGGCAGGTCGGGCCGGTTCAGGCGCTCGCCCTTGAAGCGGCCGCCGATCGCCATGCCGACGGAATTCGCCACGCCCTGGCCGAGGGGACCGGTGGTGGTCTCGACGCCGGTGGTGAAGTGGTATTCCGGGTGGCCCGGCGTGCGGCTGTCGAGCTGCCGGAACTTCTTGATGTCGTCGAGCGCGATCGCGGGGGCGTTGCCGCCGTCCTTCTCCGCCACGCGGGCGAGGTGCAGCAGCCCGTAGAGCAGCATCGAGGCGTGGCCGGCCGAGAGCACGAACCGGTCGCGGTTGGGCCAGTGCGGATGGGCCGGATCGTAGCGCAGATACCGGTTCCACAGGGTGTAGGCCACGGGCGCCAGCGCCATCGGTGCGCCGGCATGTCCGGAATTGGCCTTCTGCACCGCATCGATCGCGAGCGTCCGGATCGTGTCGATCGCGAGCTTGTCGCCCTCGCTCAGGGCCGCCTTCGGGCTCGTGTCTGCACCGCTCATGGAATACCCGTCTTTCTCGCTTCCATCGCCCGCCCGCCGGACGGCATGCGCCTATTGCGCCGCAACGGATTCGCCTGCCCTCGACTCGGAATGGTCCGCGCCGCTGCCTCGTTCCGTCGCCGGACCGATCGCGCGGCTGTAATTGAGGATCGTGTTGACGAGCGCAACATGCGTGAACGCCTGAGGGAAGTTCCCCACCAGCCGTTTTTCGCGCACATCATACTCCTCGGCGACCAGTCCGAGATCGTTGCAGACGCCGATCAGCCGTTCGATCAGGGCATGGGCCTCCTGGCAGCGGCCGAGCCCGATCAGGTTGTCGGCGTACCAGAAGCTGCAGGGCAGGAAGGCGCCCTCGTTGCCGGGCAGGCCGTCGGTGGTCTGCCCCTCCGTCTCGTAGCGCAGGATGAAGCCGTCGCGCATCAGGTGCCGCTCGACGGCCGCCACCGTGCCGACGACGCGGGGATCGTCCTGGGGCAGGAAGCCCATATGCGCGATCAGCAGCAGGCTCGCATCGAGGGCCTTGCTGCCGTAGGACTGGACGAAGCTGTTGAGCTCGCGGTCGAATCCCTTCTCGCAGACCTCGGCGTGGATCTCGTCGCGGATCGCCTTCCAGTGGGCGAGCGGCGGCTCGGAGGGGCGAAGGCCGGCATCGTCCATCATCTCGACGCTGCGGATCGCCCGGTCGAAGGCGACCCAGGCCATGACCTTGGAATGGACGAAGTGGCGCCGCCCGCCGCGCACCTCCCAGATGCCCTCGTCCGGCTCCCGCCACACCGTCTCGAGGTGCTTGATCAGCGCCTGGCCGACGCGCAGGCCCTCCCGGTCCTCGGCCATGCCGCGGGCGCGGGCCTGGAACAGCGCGTCGAACAATTCGCCGTAGACGTCGAGCTGGAACTGCGCGATCGCCGCGTTGCCGACGCGCACCGGCTTCGAACCCTCGTAGCCGGGCAGCCAGTCGAGCTCGATCTCCGGCAGGAGCCGCTCGCCGGCGATGCCGTAGAGGATGTGCGCCTGCTCCGGGTTGCCCGCCACCGCGCGGGTCAGCCAGTCGCGCCAGGCGCGGGCCTCCTCGATGTAGCCCGAATCCATCAGCGCCAGCAGGGTGAAGGTCGAGTCGCGCAGCCAGCAGAAGCGGTAATCCCAGTTGCGCACCCCGCCGAGTTCCTCGGGCAGGGAGGTGGTGGGCGCGGCCACGATCCCGCCGGTCGGCCGGTAGATCAGCGCCTTCAGCGTCAGCAGCGAGCGACGCAGGATGTCGTCCCAGGGCGTCTCCAGGGTGCAGCGGCTCGACCAGTCGCGCCAGAAGCGGTTGGTGTCGGCGAGCCAGCGGCGCGGCTCGATCGGCGGCGGATCCTCCTCGTGCGAGGCGCCGTAGCTGAGGACGAAGCGGACCGCGTCGCCCTTGTAGACCGTGAATTCCGAGATCGTGGTCTGGTGGGTGGAGCCGCGCATCGGCGCGTTGGTGCGCAGGACCACCTTGTGCGGTCCGGAGATGGCGCGCAGGTCCCCGAGTTCGCTGCGCGACACCCACGGCACCGCCGAGCCGTAATCGAAGCGCACGGCCAGCTCCATCCGCATCGCCATCCGGCCCCGCACGCCCTCGACGAGGCGGATCACGTGGCTGCCGTCGCCGACAGGCATGAAATCGGTGACGCGGACCTCGCCCTCATGGGTCTTGTGCGTCGTCTCCAGCACCAGCGAGCCGGTGCGGTAGCGCCAGGAATGCTGCGCGCCCTCCGCCGCCGGGGCGAGTTTCCAGAAGCCGTGCTCCTCCGTTCCGAGCAGGCTCGCGAACAGGGCGGCGGCGTCGAAGCGCGGCATGCACAGCCAGTCGATGCTGCCGTCACGCCCGACCAGGGCCGCGGTGCTCCCGTCGCCGATCAGGGCGTAGTCCTCGATCCGTCCCGCCATCCCGGTCTCCGTCGACGCGTCCGTGCCGAACGGCGCGGGGGATACGCGGGATTCGGCTTGGCCTGCCGAGCGTCACCCGCGAACGCGGCCGCCCCGTCGGGAACGAGGCGCGCGGTCGCCGCTCTGCTCAGCGCGAAGTGGCGCAGCGGCCGCGCTTCGCAAGGTTTCGGGACTAACGATTGTGAAAACGGCGGGACCGGAGCGCGGGCTCAGCGCAGGTCCGAGACGAAGGTGACGACCGAGCTGCCGAGGGTCGCGACGCCGGTCGCCGCGCCGGACACGGCCCCCGTCACCGCGCCGGTGCCGGCACTGCGGGCCGCATCCCAGACCGCGTCGACGGCGGCGAAGGGCAGGGCGCCCGTCGGCAGGAAGCGGTCGCCGTCCTCCTCCGCGCGAGCCATCGAGGCCGGCGGCGGGCTGACCGGCTCGGCGACCTTCGGCGGGCTCGCCGGCTGCGTCGTCGCCATCCGGCTCGCGGGGGCGCGGCGGCGCTCGGGCCGGGCGCCGACGCGCGGGGGACGGGCCGAGGCCGGAGCGGCCTCGCTCGCCGCGACGAGGGGCATGAGACGGGCGAAGGCTTCGCTGGCTGGCCCCGCCTCGACGTCGGCGAGCAGGGCCCGGCCCGGATCGAACGCCGTGAGGCCGGGCACCGCCGCCATGGCCGGAACGGGCCGCGCCGACTCGACCGGCGCCATGGACGGGCCCTTGGCCGGCTCGCGGCAGGCCAGCGAAAGGAGGGCGGCGACCACGGCGAGGCCGAGGGTCGGCAGCAGGGGGGGAAGCACGGGACGGGGGGTCGCGGACATGTCGGGCTTCCGCAGCGGATCGACGACGCGCATGGACCGGCCCCTCCTGATGGATTCGCGAACGGCTTGAGTGTGCGCCCCGGTTTGCGGCAGAAGCGGGGCCGACAGATGTCCGGTTCGTAACTCTCGTCGCGAATCGGGGCGGGCACACGGCTTGCGTGCGGACGCGGCCGCGTCGTCCGGAGCAGGTTCCTCGACACCGACCCACACCAGTCCCACCCGCACGCCTCCCTCGAACGGATCGAACCAAGCCGGGCCTCGATGACCGAGACCAGTCTCACCGTCGCCGTGATCGATCCGAGCCCCGCGCGCGCGGCGATCCTCGAAGAGGGCCTCCGGGCGGGGGGCGTCGGCCACGTCGTCGTCATCCCGGACGGGCCTGATCTCCAGGCGCGGGTGGCGAGCCTCAAGCCGGACGTGATCGTAGTGCATCTGGAGAGTCCGAGCCGGGACGTGCTGGAGCAGATGTCGGGCCTGTCCCGTCAGGCGGAGCGGCCGGTGGCGATGTTCGTCGACCGCTCGGACCAGACCATGATGCAGGCGGCGGTCGATGCCGGCATCTCGGCCTACGTGGTCGACGGCCTGCGCTCGGACCGGATCCGCTCAATCCTCGACATCGCGATCCTGCGCTTCAACGCCTTCGCGCGGCTCCAGCGCGAACTCGACGAGGCCCGCTCCGAACTCGCCGACCGTAAGCTGATCGAGCGGGCCAAGGGCATCCTGATGACACGAAAAGGGCTCTCCGAGGACGAGGCCTACAAGCTCCTCCGGCGACAGGCGATGAACGAGAAGCGCAAGATCGTCGACATCGCCCGCGCCATCGTCACCGCGGCGGACCTGCTCGGATGAGGATCAGGCTCGGATACGTCCCCCTCACCGACGCCGCCCCCGTGATCGCGGCGGCGGAACTGGGCTTCGCGCGGGCCGAGGGGCTCGAGGTCACGCTGTCGCGCGAGCCGTCCTGGGCGACCCTGCGCGACCGGCTGGCGCTCGGCCATCTCGACGCCGCGCACATGCTGGGGCCGCTCGCCATCGCCAGCGCCCTCGGGCTCTCGGGCCCGCAGGCGGCCTTGAGCGTGCCGATGGCGCTCGGTCTCAACGGCAACGCCATGACCGTCTCGAACGCGCTCTGGGCGGCGATGGCGCCGGAGAGCGACGGACTCGACCACGTGGCGGCCGCCTTCGCCCGGGTCGCCCATGGGCGGGCGGAAGAGGGACGGCCGCTGACCATCGGCACCGTGCATCCCTTCTCCAGCCATTCCATCCAGCTTCGCCTGCTCGCCCGGCGCGGCGGCCTCGACCTTGACGCCGCAATCCGTCTGGTCGTCGTGCCGCCGCCGGACACGGTCGATGCCCTCCGGCGCGGGCGCATCGACGGTGTCTGCGTCGGCGCCCCCTGGAACAGCGTCGCGGTCGCCGCCGGCCTCGGCCGGATCGCGGCGCTCGGCTGCGAGATCGCGCCCGATTGCCCGGAAAAGGTGCTGGCCGTGCCCGCGGAAGGGGCTGAGTTCACGGCGCCCCTGGTGCGGGCCGTCCACCGGGCCGGGCTGTGGTGCGCCGATCCCGCAAACCGCGACGCCCTGAGCACCCTGCTCGCCGAACGGGCGGAACTCGCCTCCGACGCCGCACTCATCGCCCGAACGCTGAGCGGCGCGCTGATCGTGGACGCGGACGGGACGGAGCGGGTGAACCCGGCCTATCTCCGTCTCGACGGTGCGACGCACCGGCCGAACCCGGATCACGCCCGCTGGCTCGTCGCGCAGATGATCGCCTGCGGGCAGGTCGCCCCCGGCGGCGACGCGGCGGACCGGGCGGCCGCGCTCTACCGGCCGGACCTGTTCGCGGCGGCGATCGGCGGCTGAGCGCCGCCGCTTCGGACTGGGGGGCAACGTCCGCAGCTCCCGACGGCCATCCACCACCGTCGTTCCGGGGCCGCGGAGCGGAACCCGGTATCCACCCGTGATGCGACGCCGAGGCCGGTCCCATCCGTAGGACGGTTCGGCTTGCGCGCTGCGGCGCCATCAGCCTCATTTTTGTGCAGCGCACGCGGCTGCCGCACTCCTGAGCGCCGGCCGTACGACGAGCGGCTCGACGTACCCGTTTTCCGTGGAGTGCCGCGCCGTCATTGCGAGGCGGAGCCGAAGCAATCCAGCGCAGGACATCTCCGGAGTGGTCGCACCCTGGATCGCTTCGCCGACGCTCGCGATGACGGCGCGGGGCAGATCCAGACGGGATCAACGCGGCCGCATGAACCCGGTCCGCGCACTTGGCACGGCTCCTGCAATGCCACCCGCACGGGCCCGCCAACGATGACAGGTCCCAAGACGTCAGCAAGGCCGCTGATCCGGACTGCCCGCACGCGACGAATGTCGATCGCGCAGGCGATCCCCGGACGGCGGCTTTTTTCATGTGCAGACAGCGCACCGGAGCGGAGAGCGGATGAGCATCGATCACGGCAACACGACCCGTCGCGGCGTCCTCAAGGGAGCGGCGGCTGCCCTCGCCCTGGCGGGTGCCGCCCGCGCCGCCTTGCCGGCCGGTGCCTTCGCGCAGGGCGCGGGGCCGGAGGTGAAGGGGGCCAAGCTCGGCTTCATCGCGCTCACCGACGCGGCGCCGCTCTTCGTCGCCAAGGAGAAGGGCATCTTCGCCAAGTACGGCATGCCGGACACCGAGGTGCTGAAGCAGGCCTCCTGGGGCACCACCCGCGACAACCTCGTGCTCGGCTCCGAGGGCAACGGCATCGACGGCGCCCACATCCTCACGCCGATGCCCTACCTGATCTCCGCCGGACGGGTGACGCAGAACAACGTGCCGGTGCCGATGTACATCATGGCCCGGCTCAACCTGAACGGTCAGTGCATCTCGATCGCCAAGGAACACATCGACCACAAGATCGGCCTCGACACCAAGCCGTTCAAAGCCGTGCTGGAAGCCAAGAAGGCGTCGGGCAAGGCGGTGAAGGCGGCCATGACCTTCCCCGGCGGCACCCACGACCTCTGGATCCGCTACTGGCTCGCCGCCGGCGGCATCGATCCGGACAAGGACATCGAGACCATCGTCGTGCCGCCCGCCCAGATGGTGGCGAACATGAAGGTCGGCACGATGGACTGCTTCTGCGTCTGCGAGCCGTGGAACGAGCAGCTCATCCACCAGGGCATCGGCTACACCGCGCTCACCACCGGCGAACTCTGGAAGGACCACCCGGAAAAGGCCTTCGCCATGCGCGCGGCCTGGGTCGACAAGTACCCGAACGCCGCCAAGGCCCTGCTGATGGCGGTGATGGAGGCGCAGGCCTGGTGCGACAAGCCCGAGAACCGCGACGAGATGGCGGCGATCGTGGCCAAGCGCCAGTGGATCAACGTGCCGGTGGCCGACGTCGTCGATCGGATGAAGGGCAAGTTCGATTACGGCACCGGCCGCGTCGTCGAGAACAGCCCCTTCACCATGAAGTTCTGGGCCGACAACGCCTCTTACCCGTACCAGTCGCACGACCTCTGGTTCCTCACCGAGGACATCCGCTGGGGCAAGTTCGACGCGGCCACCGACACCAAGGCGCTGATCGGCAAGGTCAACCGCGAGGATCTCTGGCGCGAGGCGGCCAAGGCCCTCGGCGTGTCGGCGATCCCGACCTCCACCTCGCGCGGCGTCGAGACGCTGTTCGACGGCAAGGTCTTCGATCCCGAAAACCCCGCCGCCTACCTCGCCAGCCTCGGCATCAAGAAGGTCGCGTGATGGCCACCGGAGCAACCCTCACCGCAACCCGCGCGCGCGCGGCCGCCAAGGCCCGCGGCCCGCTCGTCACCCTGGCCTCCCTGCGCGGCGTCGCCGCCCGCATCGTGCCCCCGCTCGTCGTGCTGGCGGGCTTCCTGCTTCTGTGGGAGGTGCTCTGCTCCTCCCCCACCGCCGGCCTGCCGGCGCCCTCGCGGGTGCTGACGGACGCCTGGGACATCATCGTCGATCCGTTCTTCGACAACGGCGGCACCGACAAGGGCCTGTTCTGGCATATCGCGGCGAGCCTCCAGCGCGTGGCGCTCGGCTTCTCCCTCGCCGTCGTGGCCGGCGTGCTGCTCGGCACCCTGGTCGGCCAGTCCGAATGGGCGATGCGCGGGCTCGACCCGATCTTCCAGGTGCTGCGCACGATCCCGCCGCTGGCCTGGCTCCCGCTCTCGCTCGCCGCCTTCCGCGACGGCCAGCCCTCGGCGATCTTCGTGATCTTCATCACCTCGATCTGGCCGATCATCATCAACACCGCGGTCGGCATCCGCAACATTCCGCAGGATTACCGCAACGTCGCCGCGGTCATCCGGCTGAACCCGATCGAGTTCTTCTACAAGATCATGCTGCCCTCGGCCGCGCCGTACATCTTCACCGGTCTTCGCATCGGTGTCGGCCTGTCCTGGCTCGCGATCGTGGCGGCCGAGATGCTGATCGGCGGCGTCGGCATCGGCTTCTTCATCTGGGATGCGTGGAACTCCTCGCACATCTCCGAGATCATCGTCGCCCTCGTCTACGTGGGACTCATCGGCTTCGTCCTCGACCGGCTGGTGGCCGGCGCCGGCGTGCTCGTGACCCGCGGCACCTCCGCGGCTTGAGGGAACAACAACCATGGCCCATCTCTCCCTCTCCCAGGTCGGCATCACCTTCCGCCGCGGCGGCAAGACGTCGGAGGTGCTGCGCGACGTGGACCTCGACATCGCCAAGGGCGAGTTCGTCTCGATCATCGGGCACTCGGGCTGCGGCAAGTCGACGGTGCTCAACATCGTCGCCGGCCTGCTCAAGGCCTCGACCGGTGGGGTGCTCCTCGACGGACGCGAGGTGAATTCCCCCGGCCCCGACCGCGCGGTGGTGTTCCAGAACCACTCGCTCCTGCCCTGGCTCACCGTGCGCGAGAACGTGGCGCTCGCCGTCGACAAGGTCTCGAAGGGCAAGAAGTCCCGCGCCGAGCGCGCCCAGTGGATCGAGCACAACCTCGCGCTGGTGAACATGATGCACGCCGCCGACAAGCGCCCGGCGGAGATCTCCGGCGGCATGAAGCAGCGCGTCGGCATCGCCCGGGCGCTCGCCATGGAGCCGACCGTGCTCCTCATGGACGAGCCGTTCGGGGCGCTCGACGCGCTCACCCGCGCCCATCTCCAGGATCAGCTCATGGAGATCCAGACGCGTCTGCGGAACACCGTCATCATGATCACCCACGACGTGGACGAGGCGGTGCTGCTCTCCGACCGCATCGTGATGATGACGAACGGGCCTTCCGCCACCATCGGCGAGATCCTGCCCGTTCCGCTGGCGCGTCCCCGGCGCCGCCTCGATCTCGTGGAGGACGCGACCTACGTCCATGCCCGCGCCGCGGTGCTGGAATTCCTCTACGCCCGCCACGCCAAGCCCGCTCTCGCCGCCTGAGTTCGTGAAGGGGGATCACGGGCGCATGAGCGTGAAGGACAGACTCGTCGTCGCCGGCAACGGCATGGCCTCGCTCCGCTTCCTCGAGCGGCTGACGGAGCGGGCGCCGGGCCGCTACGACGTGACGGTGGTCGGGGCCGAGCCGGTGGCGGCCTACAACCGGGTGCTGCTCTCCTCGCTGCTCGGCGGCGAGGTGGACGAGGCGGCCTGCGGCTTCCGCCCGCTCTCCTGGTACGAGGAGCACGGCATCCGCCTCGTCACCGGCGCACCGGTGACCGAGATCGACCGGGCGAACCGGCTCGCCATCGTCGGGCAGGCCCATGTCCTGCCCTACGACCGGCTGGTGCTGGCGGTGGGCTCGCTGCCGATCCGGCTGCCGCTGCCCGGCATCGACCTGCCCGGCGTCCTGACCTTCCGCGATTTCGCAGACGTGGCGGCGATCCGAAAGGCCGCCGTGGAGCACGCCAAGGCCGTGGTGATCGGCGGCGGCCTGCTGGGCCTCGAGGCCGCGGTCGGGCTCGCCCGGCTCGGGGTCGACACCACGCTGGTCCACGTCATGGACCGGGTGATGGAGCGCCAGCTCGACCACGCCGCCGCCCGCCTCGTCCGCGCGGCGATGGAGGCCCGCGGCGTCCGGGTGATGCTGTCCGCCGACACCGCCGCGATCGAGGGCGACGGACGCGTCGAGCGCCTGCTGATGAAGGACGGCACCGTGATCCCCGCCGACCTCGTGGTGATGTCGGTTGGCATCCGCGCCTCGACGGCTCTGGCGCAGAGCTGCGGCCTTGCCTGCGGGCGCGGCATCACGGTGGACGACCGGATGACCACCTCGGACCCGGCGATCCACGCGCTCGGCGAGTGCGCCGAGCACCGGGGCGTCGTCTACGGCCTCGTTGAGCCCGCCTACGAACAGGCCGAGGTGCTGTCGCGGGTGCTCCTCGGCGAGGCGGCCGCCTATCCCGGCACGTCCCTTGCCACCAGCCTGAAGGTGTCGGGCCTGCCGGTCTTCTCCGCCGGGCTGGTCGACACGCCCGAGGGCGCCGAGGCGGTCGTGATGCACGATGCCGCCGCCGGGCTCTACCGCAAGCTGATCATCGCCGAGAACCGCCTCCTGGGCGCGGTCTTCGTCGGCGATATCGCGGAGCAGGCGCGCTGCAAGGAGCTGATCCGCTCCGGCGCGCCGCTCTCCCCTGAAGACCGGGACGACCTGATGTTCGGCCCGGCCCCCAAATCCCTCGCAGCGTGAGTGAGGCAGCGATGGCAGACGAATTCAACGCCGAGCAGAAGCGCTACCTCGAAGGCTTCGCCTCCGGCATCGCGGCGGCCCGGATGACCGGCGGCCTGGCGATCGGGCAGGGCGCCGCCGCGGCCGCACCCGCCGAGCCGACGGGTCCGGACGCGATCCACATCAAGGCGCAGGAGCGCACCGTGAAGGCGGGCGGCAAGCTCTGCGACCAGGAGAAGTGGAAGCGCGCGGAAAACCCGTTCGACGGCCATAACCGGCTGAAGGCGGAGGCCGCCGCCGGCAAGCACCCCAAACCCGAGGACAATTTCCGCTGGCGCTACCACGGCATGTTCTGGGTCGCGCCGAACCAGGTCTCCTACATGTGCCGGATCCGGGTGCCCAACGGCATCCTGCAGCACTGGCAGTTCGCCGGCATCGCCGACCTCGCGGACGCACATGGCGGCGGCTACAGCCACGTCACCACCCGCGCGGGCCTGCAGGTGCGCGAGATCGCGCCCGAGCACGCCCAGCCCTTCCTCGACGGGCTGACCGATCTCGGTCTGACCGCGCAGGGCGCAGGGGCCGACAACATCCGCAACGTCACCGGCTCGCCCGCCGCCGGCATCGACGCGCGGGAACTCTTGGACACGCGGCCCCTCACCAAGTCCTGGCACAACTGGATCCTGAACGACCGCTCGCTCTACGGCTTGCCGCGCAAGTTCAACGTCTCCTTCGACGGCGGCGGCGTGACGCCGGCCCTGGAGGAGACGAACGACATCGGCTTCCAGGCGATCGAGGTGCTGGAGGGCGCAGCGGTCGCGCCGGGCGTCTGGATGCGCCTCGTGCTCGGCGGCATCTCGGGTCACAAGGATCTGGCCCGCGACACCGGGATCGTCCTCAAGCCCGAGGACTGCAACCGCGTGGCCGACGCGATCATCCGGGTCTTCATCGAGAACGGCGACCGGACCAACCGCAACAAGGCCCGGATGAAGTACGTCCTCGACGCCTGGGGCTTCGACAAGTACATCGCCGCGGTCGAGGAGAAGCTCGGGCGCAAGCTCGACCGGGTCGATGCCGCCCATGTCGCGCCCCGCCGGCCGACCGACCGCTTCAGCCATGTGGGCGTGCACCCCCAGGTCCAGCCCGGCCTGAACTGGGTCGGCGTGGTGCTCCCGGTGGGCAAGATGACCACCGACCAGATGCGCGGGCTGGCCAAGGTCGCGGCCGAGTGCGGCGATGGCCAGATCCGCATGACGGTCTGGCAGAACTTCATCTTCTCGGGCGTGCCGGATGCCAAGGTGGCGGAGGTCGAGGCCCGCGTCGAGGCGCTCGGCCTCACCATCAAGGCCGCCGGCATCCGCTCGGGGCTCGTCGCCTGCACCGGCGCCCGCGGCTGCAAGTTCGCCGCCTCCGATACCAAGGGGCACGCGATGATCATCGCCGACCATGTCGAGCGGACGGTGCCCGCCCTCGACGTGCCGGTGAACGTCCACCTCACCGGCTGCCACCATTCCTGCGCCCAGCACTATATCGGCGATATCGGCCTCATCGGCGCGAAGGTCGTCGTCTCGGAGGAGGGCGACACCGTCGAGGGCTACGACATCGTGGTCGGCGGTGGGTTCGCCGAGAACCCGAAGATCGGCACTGAGATCTGGAAGGCGGTGAAGGCCGAGGACGCGCCGGCCCGCGTCGAGGCGCTGCTCAACGCCTACCTCGCCCTGCGCGAGAGCAAGGACGAGAGCTTCCAGACCTTCACCGCCCGCAAAGGGCCCGAGGCTCTCCGCGACGCGGCGGAAGCGCAGCCGGCGCTGAAGGCGGCGGCGTGACCCCGCGGCCGGCGACTCGGCGCGCGTCGCGCGCGTCTCTCCTCCCCCTTGGGGGGAGGAGCCGGAGGCGGGGGTGGCTCGGAACGCGCCGCAGCGGTGCCTCCCGCACGACCCGCACCCCTACCCCTTCCCGCAAGGGGGAGGGGACCACGGTCCGTCAGAATTCTCAGGTCCTGCCATGACCCAGCACGTCGCTCCCCCGCTCGTCCTGATCCCCGAGAGCGCCCCCTTCAACGCCGACCAGCGCTCCTGGCTGTCGGGCTACTTCGCCGCCCTGCTCGGCCCGGCCGTGGAGGGTGCCACGGCGCTCGCGCCCGGCGAGGCACCGGGGGGCGCGAAAAAACTCGCCGACAACGACGACGCGCCCTGGCACGATCCGTCGATGCCGATCGGCGACCGGATGGATCTGGCCAAGGACAAGTCCGAGCCGCAGAAGCTGATGGCCGCCATGGCCCAGCAGGATTGCGGCCAGTGCGGCTACAACTGCGCCGACTACGCCAACGCGATCTTCCTCAAGAGCGAGGAGCGGCTGAACCTTTGCCAGCCCGGCGGCAAAGAGACCCTGCGGATGCTCAAGAAGCTGGAGGAGGAGTTCGGCGCCGCGGGTGGTGCGGCCCCCGCGAAGAAGGACCAGGGCGACGCGCCCAAGAAGGAGCCGGAGCTCGGGCCGCTGGGCTATTGCCGCGAGAACCCGGTCGAGGCGACCTTCCTCTCCCGCACCCGCCTCAACGCGCCGGGCGGCGAGAAGGAGACGTGGCACATCGAGATCGACCTGAGGGACACGCCGATCCAGTACGAGGCCGGCGACTCCCTCGGGCTGTTCCCGGCCAACGCCCCGGCGCTCGTCGACGCGGTGATCGCCGAACTCGGCACGCGGCCGGAGCGGATGATCGGCGGAAAGACCCTGCGCGACCGGCTGCTGACCGAGTACTCGCTCGGCGCGGCGCCGGACAACCTCTACCAGCTCCTCTCGCTGCTGACCTCGGGCGCGGCGCGCAAGAAGGCGCAGGCGCTCGCCGCCGGCGAGGATCCGGACGGCGATGCCCAGCATCTCGACGTGCTCGGCGCACTCCACAAGTTCCCCGGGGCGCGTCCCGATGCCGAGGTGTTCCTGGAGGCGCTCGACGAGCTGCAGCCGCGGCTCTACTCGATCTCGTCCTCGCCGAAGATGGATGCGGGCCGGGTCTCGCTGACCGTGGACGCGGTGCGCTACAACCATCGCTCCCGCCTGCGCCTCGGTGTCGCCTCGACCCATCTCGGCGAGCGCCTGCCCGAGCAGACCAAGGTCAAGATCTACCTGCAGAAGGCGCACGGCTTCGGCCTTCCGGAGGATCCGGGCAAGGACGTGATCATGTGCGGCCCCGGCACGGGGGTGGCGCCGTTCCGATCCTTCCTGCGCGAGCGCGCCGCCACGAAGGCGCCCGGCCGCAACTGGCTCTTCTACGGCCACCAGCGGCAGGCCAGCGACTTCTTCTACAGGGACGAGCTGAACAGTCTGAAGGACGCGAAGGTGCTGACCCGCCTCTCGCTGGCGTGGTCGCGCGATGGCACCGAGAAGACCTACGTCCAGGACCGCATGCGCGAGAACGGCGCCGAGCTGTGGAAATGGCTGGAGGGCGGCGCCCATTTCTACGTCTGCGGCGACGCCAAGCGCATGGCCAAGGACGTGGAGCGGGCGATCATCGACGTCGCCGCGCAGCACGGCGGCAAGAACCCCGACGAGGCGGTGGCCTACCTCGCCGCCCTGAAGAAGGCCGGGCGCTACCAGGCCGACGTGTACTGACGGCTCGCTTCCCTCTCCCGCCGCGCCGTTATCGCGAGGCGGAGCCGACGCGATGACGGCGAGGGCGTAGGATCCGCCTCAACCCACCGGGTTCACCCGCGGGTCCGCCCGCAACCGTGCCGCGGCGAGGTCGATGAAAGCCCGGGTCTTGGCCGGCGCCCGCCGGCCCTCGGGGCTCACCACGTGGATCGGCACCGGCGCCGCCTCGTCCGCATCCAGCAGGATCCGCAGGCGCCCCTCCGCCACCGCCGAGGCGACCTGGTAGGACAGCAGCCGCGCGATCCCCCAGCCGTCGAGCGCCGCCGCGAGTACGGCATCGACGGTGTTGCAGACCAGGCGGGGATGGACGGTCACCGTCACCCGCCGGTCGGTCCCGAACCGCCATTCGGGCAGGTCACCGGTTGCGGTCGAGCCGATCACCGCGTGATCGCGCAGGTCGCGGGGCGTTTCGGGCACGCCTTGCCGCTCCAGATAGGCCGGCGCCGCGCAGACGACCCGGCGCACGCTGCCGACCCGGATCGCGCTCAGCCCGGAATCGGCGAGATGCCCGATCCGCACCCCGACATCGATGCCCTCCTCGATCATGTTGACGATCCGGTCGAGGAACAGCGCGCGCACCGACACGGCGGGGTGACGCCCGAGGTACGCGGTCACCACCGGCAGCACGTAGAGGCGGCCGAACTGCACCGGCGCCGTCAGCGTCAAGACACCAGTCGGCGTCGCGGTCGAGCCGGCGGCGACCGCCTCGGCCTCCGCGATCTCGGACAGGATCCGGCGGCAATCCTCGAGATAGCGCCCGCCCGCATCCGTGAGCTTCACCGAGCGCGTGGTGCGGATGAAGAGCCGCGCGCCGACGGCGGCTTCGAGCGCCGCGACCGCGCGGGTGACGGCGGCCGGGCTCATGCCGAGCGCGCGCGCCGCCCCCGCGAAGTTGCCACCCTCGGCGACCCGGACGAACACCCGCATTCCCTGTAGCCGGTCCATGACGGCCTCCCCGCGGCGACAGGGTGCCGATTATTCCGCATCACGCAACAGTCGATTGCCGACAAGACCGGTTCACGCCGCGGCTGGGAAGGAGTGTGATGCAGCCCGCGGCCGATCCTGCGGCCGTGAGGAGATGTCGCCGTGAAGCTCTACACCCTGTCGCTGTCGGGCCATGCCCACCGGGCGCGCCTGTTCCTGTCGCTGGTGGGCCAGCCCTTCGAGACCGTCGAGGTCGATCTCGCCGGCGGGCAGAACCGCACGCCGGATTTCCTGGCGCTCAACCCGTTCGGCCAGGTCCCCGTCCTCGACGACGACGGGACGATCGTGCCGGATTCGAACGCCATCCTGGTCTACGTCGCGAAGAAGCTCGGGCGCGGCGACTGGTTGCCCGAGGACCCGGAAGGGGCGGCCCGCGTCGAGCGCTGGCTCTCGGTCGCGGCGGGACAGATCGCCTACGGCCCCTGCGCCGCCCGCCTCGTCACGCTGTTCGGCGCCCGCTTCGACGCCGAGGAGGTGATCGCCAGGGCCCACAGAATCCTGGCGCTGATCGATGCGGAGCTGTCGGCGCGCGACTGGATCGCCGCCGACCGCCCGACCATCGCCGACGTGGCGCTCTACAGCTACATCGCCGCCGCCCCCGAGGGGAACGTCGACCTCGCGCCCTACGGACAGGTCCGCGCGTGGCTCGCCCGCGTCGAGGCGCTGCCCGGCTTCGTAGCGCTCCCGGCCTCGCCGGTGGGCTTGAACGCGGCGGGAGGCCCGGCATGAGCGCGCAGGCCGCGGCCCCATCCTCGCCCTGGCACCGGGGCGAGGTGGCGATCCAAGCGCATGTCGGCATCGCCGGGCGGATGGCCGAACTCGGCCCTCGGGTGATTCGCGATTACTTGAACGAGCAGCACCGGGCGTTCTTCCCGCTCCTGCCCTTCGCGGTGGTGGGCAGCGTGGACGGAGATGGCCGCCCCTGGGCGACCCTGCGGGAGGGGGCGCCGGGCTTCCTCCACGCACCCGACCCATTCCACCTCCGGGTGGAGATGCCCCGCGAGCTGGACGACCCGGCCGAGGCGGGACTGCAGGATGGGGAGGGCGTGGCTCTGCTCGGCATCGAGCTCGCCACGCGCCGCCGCAACCGCCTCAACGGACGCATCGAGCGGACCGGCCCGGACGGCTTCGCGATCCGCGTCGAGCAGAGTTTCGGCAACTGCCCGCAATACATCCGCAGCCGGCACGCGACGCGCCCGGACGGGCCGCGCGGAACCCGGCCGCCCCCCGTCCTGTCGGACCGGCTCGACCCGGCGGCGCGGGCGCTCGTCGCCGCGGCCGAAACCTTCTTCGTCGCGAGCGACGTCGAGGACGCGGACGGACGGCGGCAGATCGACGTCTCGCACCGGGGCGGTCCGGCCGGCTTCGTGCGGGTCGGGGCGGACGGCCGCCTCACGATCCCCGATTATTCCGGCAACCGCTTCTTCAACACGCTGGGCAACCTGCTGGCGAACCCGCGGGCGGGGCTCGTCTTTCCGGATTTCGCGACCGGCGACCTGCTGCAGATGAGCGGGCGCACCGAAGTCGTGCTCGATCCGGCCGAGGACGAGCGGATCGACGGGGCGGAGCGCCTGTGGCGGTTCGCGCCGGAGCGGATCGTGTTCCGGGCCCGCGCCCTGCGGCTGCGGTTCGCCGTGGCCGATGCGGCGTAGCCGCGCCTCAGTCGGATCTGCGGCCGCAGCGGATGTAGTTCGCCTGTCCCTTGCCGCTCGTCCAGGTGAGCCGGTCGTGCTCGACGAGGAGGCGGACCTGCGAGGTCCAGCGGCGGCCGCGCTCGCTGCAATCGGCCGCCATGGTCCAGGCGCTGCCCTCGCGGCGGTTGTTGCGGAAGCGGCAGATGGTGCGCCCGGCCTTTGCGCCGTCCTCGGTGATCGTGGCGGGCAGGAAGCCGCGGCGGCGCTGGCGCTGGCCGCAGGCGACCGGATTGGGCCCCCAGATGCCGACGAAGGCCGCCCGCTCCACCAGCGGCGCGACCGGGCGCGGCTCGGCCGGGGGCACGACGGTGTCCAGCGGCGGGGCGGGCGCGGCGACCGTGAGCACCCGCGCCGGCGGGGTGGCGGCGGGCGCGGCCGGCCGCTCCGGCTCGGGCAGCCGCACCTCCGGCACGTCGATCCCGTCGGCCGCGGCCAGCCGGGTATGCCCGGCCGGCGCCGCCACCGGCCCGTCATCGGTGAGCACGGTCAGCGTGTAGGCGAACAGGGCGCCCCAGCCCGCCGCGAGGATGACGGGAATCGTGAGGCGTCGCGACAGGGCGGAAGGGGGAGCCTCCCGCGCCGCGTCCTTCCCGTCCGCGTCCTGCGCGCCTTCCGTCATCATCGGCACCGCCGTCGCCCCTTCGGCCCGTACACCCGACATCGTCATCCTAGCGTCCGAAAATACCTTTCAGCAATCGAGCCGTGCGGTCGCGATTCGCCCTGCGCACCGGCCCGCCCGCATCCTCGATCTACGCTACGCACGAAGCGCGCCGCCTTTCCGAACGCGCCGCGGTGGAGGAGGGATTCGCCCGTGCCTCGGCGTCGCTCCCATCCACCGGATGCTTCGGCCCGTCGTGGCCCGCGCGCCAGGATAGACTCTCCGAATGCGGCAGAGGCACGGCAACCCCTTCCCGCCGCAAGCGGAACCTGCCATGGTCAAGCTTGGCGGCCGCGACGGTCGTCGGCCGTACCCGCGTGATGAAACCTGTCACCCTCGCCGTTCTCGGCTCGGCATTGGCGCCCCTCCTGACGTCGCCCATCGCCCTTGCTCCCGCCTTCGCCCAGCCGCGCACGCAAACGGCGCGCCCGACCTGTGCGGAAGCGATGGCGATCGTGAAGGCGGAGGGCGCGGTGACGCTCGGCTTCGGCGGACGCCCGCCCGAGCGCTTCGTGCGCGACCGCAGCTTCTGCGAACTCAGCGAGATCGCCGAATTGCGCTTCGTCCCCACCCGCGACAACCCGCAATGTCCGATCGGCTATCGCTGCCGCGAGCCGGATTACGGCGACTGGAACTGGGACGCGAACTGATCGCGGCGGCCTTGAGCCGCGTCCGGCACCGGTCCACGGTGTCGCACCCGGCGGCCCGCGGCACTGGTAAGCCGTCTCTCCAACCCGCGACGTGACGGAAATTTCACGTGACAGGCGCGGCCCCGCGCCACGTTCTCGCCACGACGGATAGCCAGGGGCGCCGCATTCGGCGATTGAACCCCGTCCGCCGGCGCGTCACCCCGTACGGGGATGGGCCAGGGCCGGAGCAGCGAGAAGGAGTGACCCGCGTGGCCGCATTCAAGAGCAGGCTCGGCATCCAGGCCGTGCTCACGGCGCTCTTCGCGCTCCTGCTGCTCGCCATGCCCGGGATCCCGAGCCCGCCGCTCTACGTCTCGCTCGCGGGCTTCGCGATGGCGGGCATCCTGATCGCCTCGAAGAACCTCTCCGCCTATCTCAAGATCTTCGTCTCGGTCTACGGAATCGGCTACCTCGTGCTCGCGGGGGCCAAGACGCTCGCCGCCATGGGCGCGCTGCCCGCCATCGTCGCGGCGCTGCTGCCGCCGGACTTCGCGGCGACCGGTTCGGTGGTGTTCGGCGGCATCGTGCTCGCCATCTCGTACTGGGCGCCGATCCGGGACATCACCCTGATCGCCGACCCCTATTTCGCGAGTCACGACGCGCCGAGCCGCGAGATCGGCATGTTCCGCCGGTTCGGACGCACCGAGGGGCAGATCGGCCGCAACCTCGTGGCGCTGTCGATCTTCGTGAACTTCGCCGACGTGGCGCTGACGCTGCGGTTCAACTTCTTCTACCGCGACATGTACAACGCGCTGCAGGAGTTCGACGCGGCCGCCTTCTGGTACCAGCTCGGCTACATCTTCGTGCCGCTGGCGATCCTCAACGTCGTGATCGGCATGTTCGACATCTACGTCGATTCCGGCCTCCAGCTCCGCTGGCGCACCTGGCTCACCCACAACCTCTACGAGCGCTGGCTCGGGCAGGGCACGCATTACCGCATCCCGTTCGTCGACGAGCACGCCGACAACCCGGATCAGCGCATCCAGTCGGACGTCAACAACTTCATCGCCCAGACCACCACCCTCTCGACCCGGCTGCTGTCGCAGGCCGCGCAGCTCGTCTCCTTCATCGTCATCCTCTGGACGCTCTCGCGCGACTTCGTGCTGCCGTTCACCGACACGGTGATCCCGGGCTTCCTGGTCTGGCTGGTGATCGCCTACGCGGTGGTCGGGACCTGGCTGACCCACCTGATCGGCAAGCCGCTCATCGGCCTCGACTACCGGCAGGAGCAGGTCGAGGCGGATTTCCGCTTCGCGCTGGCGCGCAACCGCATCTACTCGGAGCAGATCGCGCTGCTGCGGGGCGAGCGGGCCGAAACCTCGCGGCTGGCCACCCTGTTCCACGCCATCGTCGACAACTACGTCGGCATCATCTTCCGCCGCATCAAGCTGATCGCCTTCACCTTCAGCTACCGGCAGGCGAGCGCGATCTTCCCGCTCGTCATCGCCGCGCCGTCGTTCTTCGCCAAGAAGATCACCCTGGGCGCCCTGCAGCAGACCTCGAACGCCTTCAGCAACGTCCAGAACTCACTGAACTTCTTCATCAATTCCTACACCATCCTCGCCGCCTACAAGGCGAACACAATCCGTCTCGGCTCGTTCAAGCGGGCGATGACCAAGGCCGAGGCCCTGGCCGGGGCCGGCCTCGCCAACGGCAACGACACCGCCGGTTCCGTGACCGCCCGCGACCTGGCGCTGGCCCTGCCCGACGGCCGCGAGATCGTGCGGGCGGGCGCGCTCGACCTGCCGAAGGGGGGCGCGACCCTGCTCACCGGCCCCTCGGGCTCGGGCAAGTCGACCCTGTTCCGGGCGATCGCCGGGATCTGGCCGTTCGGCAAGGGCCGGGTCGACGTGCCGGCCGGACAATCGGCGCTGGTTCTGCCGCAGCGGCCGTACCTCCCGCTCGGCACGCTTCGCGGCGCGGTGGCCTATCCGCACACGGTCGATACCTTCTCCGACGAGGCGATCCGCGAGGCGCTACGCGCCGCGCAGCTCCCGCAGCTCGCCGACCAGCTCGACGCGGTCGATACCTGGGACCGGCGCCTCTCGGGCGGCGAGCAGCAGCGGCTGGCCATCGCGCGGGCGATCCTGGCCAAGCCCGACTGGCTGTTCCTCGACGAATCGACCGCCGCCCTCGACGAGGAGACCGAGGCCACGATCTACCGGACCCTGCGCGAGAGCCTGCCCGGCACCACCATCGTCTCGATCGGCCACCGCTCGACCCTGCTCAAGCACCACGACCGCCGCGTCGAGATGAAGCCGGTCGGCGAGGGCCGCTTCGAGCCGCGCATGTCGAGCATGCCGGCTCCGGCGGAGTAGGGGACGGACCGTCGCCGTTCGGGCATGATGCGCGGCGTGCGGCCGCACGGGGCGGCCTGATCGGGCCGTTCACGCTCGGAGCCACGCATGACCGACCTCGCGACGAACAAGGCGACCGTCATCGCCTTCTACGAGCTGATGTTCAACGCGTGCCGGCCGCGTGAGGCGATCGAGCGCTACGCCGGCGGCGACTACATCCAGCACAACCCGCACGTGGCGAGCGGCAAGGACGGCTTCATCGCCTATTTCGAGCGCATGGCCCGCGAGTGGCCGGGCAAGCGGGTCGAGGTGAAGCGGGCGATCGCCGAGGGCGATCTCGTCGTGCTGCACTGTCTCCAGCACTGGCCGGGCGACCACGACTACGCGGCCATCGACATCTTCCGCCTCGATGACGAAGGCCGAATCGTCGAGCACTGGGACGTGCTGCAGATCCTGCCGGAAGACTCCGCCAATCCGAACGGGATGTTTTGATACGGTTTCCGGTCGATAGCTTCGGCCGCCGTCCCGCCTCTCCTCCCCCTTGTGGGGAGGAGGCAGGAGGTGGGGGTGGTTCAGGATGAGGCGGTGCGGTGCCTTCTGCACCACCCCCACCCCGAGCCCCTCC
>NZ_JBELQE010000115.1:0-1425 GCF_040270385.1 Methylorubrum podarium
CGCCCGCCCTCGCCCTCCTGTCCGCCCTGGGCGGCGCGGCCTCGGCGGAGGAGGCGGCGCGCAAGGCGGCGATCTTCCCGGCGGAGGTGAACGATCCGACCTTGGCCTATGGCCGCAAGCCGCTCCCGGCCGACCAGAAGCGCCTCGACCTCGTCACCGACGTGCTGCGCAAGCAGCTCGCGGAGAAGGGCGGGATCGAGAGCGTCGATCTCAGCCCCCAGGCGGAAGAAATCCGCAAGGAGAGCCCGCTCTACAAGTGCAACGGCTGCACTGGCCCGATCGCCAAGGCGCTCGGGGCGGAGCTGTCCGTCACCACCTTCGCCGACAAGGGCGCCAACCAGCTGTTCAGCCTCGTCGTCACCATCGCCGATGCCGAGTCCGGCAAGGTCGTGCGCCAGGGCCAGGTCGTGATAAGAGCCAACACCGACGACGACTGGTCCCACGCCGCGCGCTGGATCGTGAAGAACCGCCTGCTGGCCGAGCCGCTGCCCGGCCGTTCCTGAGACGGGGCTTGTGCGGGCGCGCAAGGCTGAGCAAGAACGTTCCCCGTGTCCGACATCCAACCGACTTCCTCCGTGCGCCCCCGCCTGCTCGTCAGCGTGCGCGGCCCCGACGAGGCGCTGACCGCGCTCCGGGCCGGGGCCGACCTGATCGACGCCAAGGATCCCGAGCGCGGGGCGCTCGGCGCGCTGCACCCGGAGACCGTGCGCGCCGTCGTCGCCCGCGTCGGCGGGCGGGCGGTGACCAGCGCGGTGGCCGGCGACGGCACGGGGACCGGGATCGCGGAGGCCGTCGCGGCCCTCGCCGCGACCGGCGTGGACTTCATCAAGATCGCGGTCGGACCCGCGGACGACGACGCCCTGGCCGAGGCCGCGGCGCGGGCGCCGGGCCGGGTCATCGGCGTGCTGTTCGCCGAGGACGGCGTGGCGGACGACGTCCCCGCGCGGCTTTCCGCGGCGGGCTTTGCCGGGGCGATGATCGACACGCGCGGCAAGACGGGAACCGCGCTTCCCATGCTCCTGGCCGCGCCGCAGCTCGCTGCCTTCGTCGCCGGATGCCGGGGCCACGGCCTGATGAGCGGGCTCGCCGGCTCGCTCGGCGTCGCCGACATTCCGGCGCTCGCGGGCCTCGGGCCCGACTATCTCGGTTTCCGCGGCGGCCTGTGCCGGGCCGGGGACCGGCGGCAGGCGCTCGACGGCGCGCGGGTGGCGCGGGCGGTCACGGCGATGCGGGACGGCCCGCGGGCCGACGCGGCGTGACCGACATGACAAGCGCGACGCATCTCCCTCTCCCCGCTGCGGGAGAGGGTGCCTGCGGAGCAGGCGGGAGAGGGGCCGGCTCAGGTCTTTCCGGAAGCGGCGCTCCCCTCACCCGACCCCCTTCGGGGGCCACCCTCACTCGCAGAGGGGGGGAGGGCTTTTTTTC
>NZ_JBELQE010000116.1:0-68509 GCF_040270385.1 Methylorubrum podarium
CCCTCCCCCGCCGCCTCGTCGGCTGCGCCCCGCGCGCCGCCCCGGTGCCGACCAACGCGCCGAGCGACCCGAGCTATGTCGGCTCGGAATATGGCCTGGGCAAACCGAGCTATTACGGCTTCCGGCCGGGGCTCGGCTACGACGACCCCTTCGACCGGCCCCTGCGCTACTGTCCCTGAGGCGCTGGCATCCGGCGGCCGGGGCGCTTACCTCTGCGGCGCGTTTTTCCTGCCCCGAGCCGCCCCCGATGTCCGACACGACCCTCCGCTTCGACCGCCTCGAATCCTTGCGCGCCCGCGTCGATGCGTGGCGGACGGGCGGCGACCGGATCGTGCTGGTGCCGACCATGGGGGCGCTGCACGAGGGGCATCTCGCGCTGGTGGCCCATGCCAAGGCGATCGGCCGGCGGGCCGTCGTCAGCATCTTCGTGAACCCGACCCAGTTCGGCCCGAACGAGGATTTCTCGCGCTACCCGCGCGACACCGAGGCCGACCTCGCGCTGCTTTCCCGGGCCGGCGCCGACGCGGCGTGGCTCCCCTCCGTCGAGACCATGTACCCGACGGGCTTCTCGACCCGCATCGAGCCCGGCCCGGCGGCGGAGGGCCTGTGCGGCACCTTCCGGCCCGGGCACTTCTCCGGCGTCGCCACCGTCGTGACCAAGCTGATCAACCAGGTGCGGCCGGACATCGCCCTGTTCGGCGAGAAGGACTTTCAGCAGCTGCTGGTGATCCGCGCGGTCACCCGCGACCTCGACATCCCCGTGACCATCGAGGGCGTGCCGACCCTGCGCGAGGCGGACGGCCTCGCCCTCTCCTCCCGCAACCGCTACCTCGATCCGCGCGAGCGCGGGATCGCGCCGCGCCTGCACGCGATGCTCGCCGACATCGCCGAGCGCCTCGCCCGCGGCGCCGAGGCGGCGCCCCTCGTCGCCGAGGGCATCGCGGCGCTGGAGGCGGCGGGCTTCGGCCCGGTGCAGTATCTGGAGGTGCGCGACGCGCAGACGCTCCAGCCCATCGCGCGGGCCGAGCGGGAGGCGCGGGTGCTGGTGGCGGCCTATCTCGGCCACACCCGGCTCATCGACAACGTCGCGGTGGTGCCGGCGTGAGCGAAATCGCGGGCGGCAATCCCGTCATCGCGAGCGTCAGCGAAGCGATCCAGCGGCGCGACCCTTCCGGATGCGGCGGTTCGCTGGATCGCTTCGGCTTCGCCTCGCGATGACGGGAAGTGGTCTACCCCATCACGCCGCCCGCAGCGGCCCCGTCCGCTCGTGGAAATCCGGACCGTTGCCCGTCTTCGCCACGAAGCCGGCCCGGATCACGAAATCCCCGAAATGCTCGCCCGGCTGCCGGTCCTTGGCGTAGGCGGCGAACAGCGGCTCCAGCGTGTCCTTGATCTCGGCCGCCGTCACGTCCTCGCGGTAGAGCTTGCTCAGGCGCGAGCCGTCGAAGGCGGCGCCGAGATAGAGGTGGTAGCGCTCGGGGCCGCGGCCGACGAGGCCGATCTCGGCGATGAAGGGCCGGGCGCAGCCGTTGGGGCAGCCGGTCGAGCGGATCGTGATCTCCTCGTCCTGCAGCCCGTGCCGGGCGAGGCTCTCCTCCAGTTCCGTGAGGAGGTCGGGCAGGTAGCGCTCGCTCTCGGCGAGCGCCAGCCCGCAGGTCGGCAGCGCGACGCAGGCGAGCGAGCTGCGGCGGATCGCCGAGGCGCCCTTGGTCAGGCCGTACGCGTCGACCAGCGCGTCGATCTCCGCCTTCTTGGCCGCCGGCACGTTGGCGATGATGACGTTCTGGTTGCCGGTGAGGCGGAAGTCGCCTTCGTGCACCTCGGCGATGCGGCGCAGGCCCGAGAGGAATTGCGGCCCGCCCTCGATGTCCTTGATCCGGCCCGACGGCACGTAGAGCGTCAGGTGGTGGCGCCCGTCCTCGCCCTCGACCCAGCCGTAGCGGTCGCCGTTGCCCTCGAAGGTGAAGGGCTTCGGCTCGCCGAGTTTCTTGCCGATGCGCTTCTCCACCTCCGCCCGGAACGCGTCGAGGCCGAAGCGCTCGATCGTGTACTTGAGCCGGGCGTTCTTACGGTTCTTGCGGTTGCCCCAGTCGCGCTGGACCGTCATCACGGCTTCCGCCGCCTTCAGCGCGTCCTCGGGCTTCACGAAGCCGAGCACGTCCGCCGTGCGCGGAAACGTGTCGGTCTCGCCGTGGGTCATGCCCATGCCGCCGCCGACCGTGACGTTCCAGCCCGTCACCCGGTTCTTCTTGTCGAGGATGGCGATGAAGCCGAGGTCGTGGGCGAAGATGTCGACCTCGTTGGAGGGCGGCACCGCGACCACGGTCTTGAACTTCCGCGGCAGGTAGGTCTTGCCGTAGACCGGCTCGATCTCGGCCGCATCCTCGCCGCCGACGACGCGCTCGCCGTCGAGCCAGATCTCGCGCCACGCGCCGGTCTTCGGCAGCAGGGTGTCGGAGATGTCCTTGGCGAGTTGCAGCGCGATCTTGTGCGCACCGGCCTGGGCCGGGTTCGTCGCCGCCATGACGTTGCGGTTCACGTCGCCGCAGGCCGCGATCGTGTCGAGCAGAGCCGAGTCGATCGCGGCCATGGTGCGCTTGAGGTTCGACTTGATGACGCCGTGGTACTGGAACGTCTGCCGCGTGGTCGCCCGCAGCGCTCCGCCGGCATAGGTCGTGGCGATGTCGTCGAGGATCAGCCACTGCTTCGGGGTCACGACGCCGCCCGCGATGCGCAGGCGGATCATGAAGCTGTAGGCCTTCTCGAGCTTCTTCTTGGTGCGCTCCGCCCGGATGTCCCGGTCGTCCTGCATGTACATGCCGTGGAACTTGACGAGCTGGCCGTCATCCTCGGAGATCGCGCCGGTGGCGTGCTTGAGCAGCCCGTCGGCGAGCCCGCCGCGCAGGTAGCGGCTGGCGATCTTCAGGTGCTCGTTATGCGCGAGCCCGGCGGCCTTCGCGGCCTCCGCATCCGTGATCGGACGCTCGGTCGGCGGCGTCTCGTAACGGTGTGCGCCCGCGCCGGGCGTCTCCACGGCGGGGCCGTCGGGCGTGTCGATCGGGGTGTGGTCATCCATGGCGGTGATCCGATTGGCGTCTCTCCTCCCCCTTGCGGGGAGGAGGTGGAGGTGGGGGTGGTGCCGGATGGATCGCGGCGGTGCCTTCTGCGCCACCCCCACCCTTGATCCCTCCCCGCAAGGGGGAGGGAAACGCCCACTCAGTAAACGTCCTGCTGGTAGCGCTTGGCCCGCTCCAGCGAGGCGACATGCGCCTCGGCGTCGGCGTGGCTCAAACCCTTCACGTTCTCGAAGGCGCGCACCACGGCGGCGCGCACGTCGCGCGCCATGTTCTTGGCATCGCCGCAGACGTAGAAGTGGGCGCCGCCATCGAGCCACGCCACCACCTCGGCGGCGTGCTGGTCGATCCGATCCTGCACGTAGATCTTCTCCGGCTGGTCGCGGGAGAAGGCGACGTCGATCTTCGTGAGCGAACCGTCCTCCAGCGCCTCCTGCCATTCGAGCTGGTACAGGAAGTCGTGGGTGAAGTGGCGGTCGCCGAAGAACAGCCAGGAGCGGCCGGGCGCTTCCGTGGCGCGGCGCTCCTGCACGAAGGCGCGGAACGGGGCGACGCCGGTGCCGGGACCGACCATGATGATGTCGGTGGAGCCGTCGGAGGGCAGGCGGAAGTGCTTGTTGGGCTTCACCCGCACCCGCAGCTTGGCGCCGTTCCTGATGCGGTCGGCGACATGCACCGAGGCGACGCCGGAGCGGGCGCGCCCGTGGGTCTCGTAGCGCACCGCGGCGACGGTGAGGTGCACCTCGTCGCCGACCTCTTTTCGCGATGAGGCGATGGAATAGGCCCGCGGCGGCAGCGGCCGGGTCACGGTGTTGAGATGCTCGGCGGTCAGCGCACCGGGGAAGCGCTCGATCAGGTCGATCAGGTGGCGGCCCTCGATCCAGGCCTTCACCTCGCCGCTCTCCACGAATGCTTGCGCGTCCGCGTGGCCCGTGGCCTTGGCGAAGCGCTCGACCGTGGTGGCCGAGAGCGTGGTGATATCGCGCTCGGCGAGCAGCGCCCGGCGCAGGCCCTCGTCGCCGCTCAGGCCGGTGGCGCGCAGGATCTCGTCGACGAGCTGCGGGTCGTTCTCCGGGAAGATCTCCAGCGAGTCACCGGGCTCGTAGGCCGGCGCCCCGTCCTCGAATTCGAGGGCGAGGTGGATCGTCTCCTTGTCGGAGCGCGACGAGTTGAGGTTCACGTGGTCGATCACCTCGACCACCACCGGCTCGCGGCTGACCTCGCCGTCCTCGTCCTCGGCTCCGGCACGGAAATCGACGGCCACGACGTTGTCGGCCGGGGCCTCCGCCGGCGCGAGCGCCTTCAGCGCGCCCTTGATCCAGTCGGCGGCGGGCTTGTCGAAATCGAGGTCGAGATCGGCGCGGTCGTAGGCGCGCTGGGCGCCGAGCGCCTCGAAGCGCGCGTCGAGCGCCTTCCCGATGGCGCAGAACTCGGCGTAGCTCGTGTCGCCGAGCGCGAGGACGCCGAACGCGACGCCCTCCAGCCGGGGTGCCGCGTCCGACATCAGCTCGCCGTAGGCCCGCACCGCGCGGGCCGGCGGCTCGCCCTCGCCCCAGGTCGCGGCGATGGCGATGAGCTTGCCGGCCTTCGGCAGCGTGGCGAGATCGAGGTCGGCGAAATCCACGACCTTCGGCTTGAAGCCCTGCTTGCGCGCGAGCTTGCTCACGTCGCCCGCGAGCTTTTCCGAATTGCCCGACTCGGAGGCGAACAGGATCGTCAGCGGCTCGGCCGCCTTCGGAGGCGCCGCCGGAACCGCGGCCGCAGCCCCCGGCTGGCCGGCGGCGGCGTCGAGCCCGGCGAGGAAGCCCGCCAGCCATGCGCGCTGGATCGGCGTCGCAGCCCCGAGCGCCGCGTCGAGATGAGCCCGTTCCTGGTCTCCGAAGGGAGCCGTGCGGGGGAGGAGTGCTTGCCTGGACATCGTGGGTGCCATGTCGTCCGCCGGAGCGCCGCTGTCAACGTCGAAACGTCCGTTTTAAAGAACGCCCTGCGGAGAGAAGAGATTGTTCGTTGTTGCGCCGCAAAAAGGAAGATTATTCTCCAACCACCGACAGCCGCGGCTCGGACCGCCCGCGCGGCGGGGGCGCCGGGAGCGGCAGGGCGGTCGTCGACTTCACCTTTTCCATGGCGAAACGCGAGGTCACGTTCTTGAGAGGAAGGGTCGCGATCAGGTTCTTGTAGAAGGTGTCGTAGGCGGCCATGTCGGCCACGACGACGCGCAGCATGTAATCGACGTCGCCGGCCATGCGGTAGAATTCCAGCACTTCCGGCATCGCCGAGATCCGGTCGGCGAAGCGCTCCAGCCAGTCCTTGGAATGGTCGGCGGTCTCGATCGAGACGAAGACGGTGAGCCCGAGGCCGAGTTTCACCGGATCGAGCACGGCGACGCGCCGGTCGATCACGCCGTCGGCCTCGAGGCGCTGGATCCGCTTCCAGCACGGGGTCTGCGACAGCCCGACCTGCTCGCCGATGACGGCGATGGAGAGCGTGGCGTCCTTCTGCAGGAGCGCGAGGATCTTCAGGTCGATCGAGTCCAAGGGGGCCTCTCCGCAAGTGATGGCGAGGGTGGTTTCTCAGGGCGTCTCTCGGGGCGCCGGGCGCGCCCGATCCATCGCCGCGTTGAGAAGATTCTTTTCTAATCGGGCAGCGATCCGTCGCCGCCGCCCGGAGCCGTGTCGTTGGCGCCGCAGCGGTGGATTGCGTGCGCGACAGGCCCGACGCCTTGACAGCGTTCGTTATAGCGAACATTTCAGAACTCCAGCAAGCAGGCAATCGATTTTACGCACATGACCGCTGCCCTCGTCCGGGCGGCCGAGGACCTCGCCAGGGATATGGCGGGGCTGGACCTCCGGGGGCGGATCCGCCTCGTCGAGGACCGCATCCCGGGCCGTCTCGTCTTCACCACCAGCCTCGGCATCGAGGATCAGGCGCTCACGCACGCGCTCGCCCTGAACAAGGGCCGCACCGAGATCGTCACCCTCGATACCGGCCGGCTCTTCCCCGAGACCTACGACGTCTGGACCGAGACGGAGGCCGCCTACGGCATCCGCATCCGCGCCTACGCGCCGGAGCGGACGGCCGAGGAGGCGTTTGTCGCAACCGAGGGCATCAACGGCTTCCGCCACTCCGTCGCCGCGCGGCAGGCCTGCTGCGGCTTCCGCAAGGTCGAGCCGCTGGGCCGGGCGCTGGCCGGCGCGGCGGCGTGGTTCACCGGCCTGCGCGCCGGCCAGTCGGCGAACCGGGCCGAGACGCCGCTGGCGGAGGCGGACGAGGGCCGCGGGCTGATCAAGGTCAACCCGCTCGCCGATTGGACGCGGGCCGAGGTCGATGCCTTCATTCGGGACAATTTCATCCCCTACAATGTGCTCCACGATCGCGGCTTCCCCTCGATCGGCTGCGCCCCCTGCACGCGGGCCGTGAAGGTCGGCGAGGACGAGCGCGCCGGCCGCTGGTGGTGGGAGCAGGAATCCAAGAAGGAATGCGGCTTGCACCTGCACAGGCCGGAAGCGGACGTCGCGCCGGGCCAGGAGCCGGCTGCTTTCGAGGAGCCCGCGCGCTCCGCGATGTCGCGCGAGAACAGAAGGGAACTGGTTTGATGAGCGCCGCCGTCGCCGCGCCCGCGCGCACCCGCCTGACGCATCTTCAGCGGCTCGAGGCCGAGAGCATCCACATCTTCCGCGAGACGGTCGCCGAGGCCGAGAACCCGGTGATGCTCTACTCGATCGGCAAGGATTCCTCCGTCCTGCTGCATCTGGCGCTCAAGGCCTTCGCGCCGGGGCGCCTGCCGTTCCCCCTGATGCACATCGACACCACCTGGAAGTTCCGCGAGATGATCGCCTTCCGCGACCGGCGCGCGAAGGAACTCGGCCTCGAACTGATCGTGCACACGAACCAGGACGGGCTCGCCAAGGGCATCGGCCCGGTCAGCCACGGCTCGGAAGTGCACACCGACGTGATGAAGACGCAGGCGCTGCGTCAGGCGCTCGACAAGCACAAGTTCGATGCGGCCTTCGGCGGCGCCCGCCGCGACGAGGAGGCGAGCCGGGCCAAGGAGCGCATCGTGAGCCTGCGCAACGCGCAGCACCGCTGGGACCCGAAGCGCCAGCGCGCCGAGCCGTGGCACCTCTACAATTTCAAGAAGCGGCGGGGCGAGAGCTTCCGCGTATTCCCGCTGTCGAACTGGACCGAACTCGACATCTGGCTCTACATCGAGCAGGAAAACATTCCGATCGTGCCGCTCTACTTCGCCGCCGAGCGGCCGGTGGTCGAGCGCGACGGCCAGCTCATCATGGTCGATGACGACCGCTTTCCACTCGAGCCCGGCGAGACCCCGCAACTCCGAAAAGTGCGGTTCCGGACGCTCGGCTGCTACCCGCTGACCGGTGCGGTCGAGAGCCCGGCCGCGACGCTGCCGGAGATCATCGGCGAGACGCTCGCCGCCCGCACCTCGGAGCGCCAGGGCCGGGTCATCGACAAGGACGGCGCCGGCGCCATGGAGCGCAAGAAGCAGGAGGGCTATTTCTGATGACGATCCATCAGGCACCCGAGGCGTTCGGCTACGAAGCCTTCCTGCACAAGCACCAGAACAAGGAGGTGCTGCGCTTCATCACCTGCGGCTCGGTGGACGACGGCAAGTCGACCCTGATCGGCCGGCTGCTGCACGACACCAAGCAGATCTTCGACGACCAGATCACCGCGCTGCAGCGCGATTCGCGCAAGCACGGCACGCAAGGGGCGGAGGTCGATCTCGCGCTGCTGGTGGACGGCCTCCAGGCCGAGCGCGAGCAGGGCATTACCATCGACGTCGCCTACCGCTTCTTCTCGACGGAGCGGCGCTCCTTCATCGTCGCCGACACCCCCGGCCACGAGCAGTACACCCGCAACATGGCCACCGGCGCCTCGACCGCGGACGTCGCCGTGATCCTCGTCGATGCCCGCCACGGCCTGACCCGCCAGACCCGGCGCCACGCGCTGCTGGTCTCGCTGCTCGGCATCCACCGGGTGGCGCTCGCCATCAACAAGATGGATCTCGTCGGCTGGTCGCAGGACAAGTTCGAGGCGATCGTCTCCGGCTTCCAGGCGTTCGCCGCGCCGCTGAACTTCTCCGAGGTCCGGGCGATCCCGCTCTCGGCCAAGAACGGCGACAACGTCGTCCTGCCGGGCACCGCGGCCACGTGGTACGACGGCGTCGCGCTGCTGCGCTACCTCGAAGAGGTGCCGGTGAAGTCGGAGGAGCGCGCCGCCGCCTTCCGCATGCCGGTGCAGTGGGTGAACCGCCCGAACTCGGATTTCCGCGGCTTCTCCGGATTGATCGCCAGCGGATCGGTGGCGCCGGGCGACGCCGTCACCGTCGCGCCGTCCGGCAAGACCTCGACCATCGCCCGCATCTTCACCGCCGACGGCGATCTGGAGCGGGCGAGCGAGGGCCAGTCGGTGACCCTGGTGCTCGCCGACGAGATCGACGCCTCCCGCGGCGCGGTGATCGCGACCTCGGACGCGCCGCTGACGCTGACCGACAGCCTCGACGTGCGCCTGTTCTGGGCCGCCGAGACCGAGCTGGCGCCCGGCGCCAACCTCTGGGCCAAGGTCGGCACGCAGACCGTGAACGCCACGGTGAAGGCGGTCCACCGCCGGATCGACCCGGAGACCGGACAGGCCGGCCCGGCCGAGACGCTCGCAGTCAACGACATCGGCGACGTGACGCTGACCCTCGACCGGCAGATCGCCGTCGATCCCTATGTCGAGAACCGCGACACCGGCAGCCTGATCCTGATCGACCGCGAAACCACCGACACGGCCGCGCTCGGACTGGTGCAGACGGTCGTCGCCCCAGCCAAGGCGTCGGCTCCGGCGGCGTCCGAGGCGAAGCCGGCCCGCGGCGGCCTGCTCGCCGGCCTCAAGCGGCTGTTCGGCGGCTGACGCGCACTGCAAAGAACCCTCCCCCCTGTGCGGGGGAGGGTTTTTCTGGCGGGCGGTCCGCCGCACCGCTAAAACCACCCGATGATCCCCGCCCCCGATCCGGCCGCCGACGTCTACGAGGGCCGGGACGGCGAGCTCTTCCTGATCCGCGGCAACAACCGGGTGCTGGAGCAGTACGGCCGGCCGGGCGTCGCGCGGGCGACGCTGTGGCGCTGGCGCCGGATCATGGCGACGCGCGTACGGCGCTGCGCCCGGCTCGGCGCCACCTATCTCCACGCCCTCGCGCCGGAAAAGCTCACCGTCTACCCCGAGCGCGCCGAGGGGCTCGCCTTCGATCCCGGCCGCGCCCCGTCCTTGAGACTCGCGCGCTGGCTCACCGCCTCGCCGGGCGCCCGCGCCTGGGTCGATCTCGCGGGCGCGTTCCGGGCGGAGCGGGACGGGCCGCCGCTCTATCTGCGCACCGACACCCACTGGACGCATCACGGCTGCGCCCTGGCCTACCGCACGATCCTGGCGCGGATGGGCGTGCCCCCGCGCGACGACATCGAGACCCGGCGTGACACGACGCCCCTCCCCTTCTCGGGCGATCTCGGCCGCAAGTTCGGCCCCCACCGTACGGAGCTTGCGGAGGGCACCGCGCTGGCGAGCGCGGCCCGGCGCGTCCACGCCAACGCGCTTCTCCTGGAGATGGAGGCGCTCGGGCGCGGGGGCGACGCCCATCTCGGCACCCACGCGGTGTTCCGCAACGACGACGCCGGAGCCGATCCGCGCCGCCTCGTGATCTTCGGCGATTCCTACGCGCAGCACACCGCCCACAGCCCCGTCGCGACGCTGACCGCGCTCTTCGCCGACACCTTCCGCGAGGTGCATTTCCTGTGGTCGACGGGGATCGACTGGCACTACCTCGAAACGGTCCGTCCCGATTTCGTCCTGGGCGAGATGGCCGAGCGCTTCGTGATCGACGTGCCGCCCCCGAACATCCGGATCGAGCGGCTCGCGGACCTCGCCCGCGAGCGCAAGCTCATGGAACCGATCACGGCAGCGGATTCGCTGTCGTCACCCCCGCAGCCTCCGCCTGACGCGCCCGCATCCGCGCCTGAAGCCGCTGACGCCGCGCCGCGATGACCGTGCCGTTCACCTCGCCGCCGAACAGGAACATCGCCGCGAGCCAGTAGAGGAACACCAGGAAGATCATCGCGGTGGCGAGGCCGCCATAGGTCGAGGCGTAGGCGTTCGAGAAGCGGTCGAGGTAGTAGCCGAAGCCGAGCCCAGCGAGGAACCACAGGCCCATGGTCACGGCGATGCCCGGCAGCACCGACAGGACCGGGCGGCGCCCGGCGGCGACGAATTTGTGGGCGATCACCAGCACCAAGGCGATCAGGAAGGCGGTGACGCCGATGCGGCCGATGGCGACGGTGAGCCCCAGCGGCTCCAGCCCCGGCGCGACGAAGACGAGCTGGCGCCAGATCAGCGGCCCCAGCACCACGAGGAGCGCGAAGGCCAGCATCGAGAAGGCGCCGCAGACGACGTAGCCGATCGATTCGAGCCGGGTGAGCCACCACGGCCGCATCTCGCGGATGCCGTAGGCGCGGTTGAGCCCGACCCGCAGGGATTCCACCCCCGAGGAGGAGAAGTAGAGCGCCAGCAGCGCGCCGATCGTCAGCACGCCGCCGCGCTGCTCGGTGAGCAGGCGATGCACCTCGCCGACGATGGGTTTGGCGACCTCCCGCGGCACCGCGTCGAAGATCAGCGTGCCGGCCTCGTCCGCGAGCGACTTGGTGCCGATCAGGCCAGCGAGCGCCGCCAGCAGGATCAGGAACGGGAACAGCGAGGTCAGCATCGACAGCGCGATGTGGCTCGCGATCGCCCAGCCGTCATGGGCGACGAAGCGCTGCGCGGCCAGCCCCGTCACGTCGAGGATTTTTTTTAGGCGGCTCAAGGGGCTGGACCGGCGTCTTCTGGCTGAGTCGGGTCGGGCCGCTCCATACGGGCCATCGGGCGGTGCGCGTCAATCTCGGCCGCCGCGGGAGCATGGCCGCCCCAAGGCTTTTCCCGATTGCCATCCGATCCCCCACGTGCTGCCTGCCGGGCGCCATGTCGAGCCTTGCCTCCAGCCTGATCCCCGCCGCCTTCGTGCTGATCTGGGCGAGCGGCTTCGTCGCCGCGCGCTACGTCGCGCCCTACGCCGAGCCGCTGGCCTTCGTCGCTCTGCGCCTGGCCCTCGTGGCAGTGGTGCTGGCCGGCATCGCGTTCGTCCTTCGCGCCCGCTGGCCGCGGAGCCGCACCGGCTGGCGCGACGGCATGGTCGCGGGCGTGCTGATGCAGGGCATCTACGTGGCCGGGGTGTTCTGGTCGGTGCATCGCGGCCTGCCCGCGGGCATCGCGGCCCTGGTCGGCAGCCTGCAGCCGCTCCTGACCGCGGCCGTGTCGCAGCCGCTGCTCGGGGAGCGGGTCGGGCCGCGGCGCTGGGCCGGCATCGGGCTCGGCTTCGTCGGGACGGGACTGGTGCTCGGGCCGAAGCTCGGCGCCGTCGATGCCGCCGGGATCCCGCCCGCCGCGCTGGCCGTCTCGCTCGCCGCCATGCTGGCGATGACCGCCGGCACGCTGTGGCAGAAGCGGAAAGGCGCCGGCGCCGACCTCGTCACCAATGCCTGCCTACAATTCGTCGGCGGCACCGCCTTCGCGGTCCCGCTCGCCCTCGCCGCCGGGGAGACGCATCTGGACCCCAGCCTGCCGCTCGGCCTCGGCATGGCGTGGTCGGTCCTCGTCAACTCGGTCGGCGGCATCCTCCTGCTGCTGGCGCTGATCCGGCGCGGCGCGGTGGCCGGCGTCGCCTCGCTGCTCTTCCTCGTGCCGCCGGTCTCGGCGGTGATCGCCTACCTCATGTTCGGCGAGACGCTGACCCCGATCCAGATCGCGGGCATGGCGGTCGCGGCCGGCGGCGTCGGGCTGGCGAGTGGTCCTCAAACCCGTTCAACTCGGTGAATCGTATGATGAATTCAGCCTAAAGACGGGGGATGCGGCGATGAGAAACCACTATTGTGCCGGCGATCCAGCCTATAAAGGAACCATCAGACCGCTTTCCTTGTAACCGCGCTCCGTGACGCCGAACCGGCACCCATTTCGGCTCGGAGCGCTTCGGAAGAGAGACCCACATGGCAGCTTCCCCCGCCGTCCGGCCCGCCAACGACCCGACCGATTTCGTCGCCCTGGCCAAGGATGCCGCCGCGGGCGCCAAGGCCCTCGTCGCCGAGGCGACCGCCCGCGTGAAGGCGCGGGTGACGGGCGCCGAGGGCAAGCTCGACGCGGGGGCGCTGGAGCGCGAGCAGCACGCCGCCCACGGCCTGTCCTGGCTCGCCACCTACGGCGAGGCGGTGCGCGAACTCGCCGACTACGCCGCGCGGCTGCAGGGCGAAGGGACCTTCGGCGAGACCGAGGCGCTGCTCGTGAAGATCGGCGTCGGCGAGTATCTCGACCAGATGTTCGGCGGCATCCCGATGAGCCAGGGCGAGATCGTCCGCCCGACTGCGCTCGGCTTCACCAGCGCCGAACTCGCGTCCCTGCGCACGCCGGCCATCGACGCGGCGATCGCCGAGGGCAACACGCCGGCCAACCGCGCCGCGCTGGTGGCCAAGATTCGCGAGGCCACGACCTCGGGCGCGGCCACGATCGGCCTCTCGGGCCTCGACGAGGACATGGAGGCGATCCGCTCCGAGATGCGCCGCTTCGGCAAGGCCGAGGTGGTGGAGCAGGCGCAAGGTTGGCACCGCGAGAACGCCTACATCCCGATGCCGATCATCGAGAAGATGGCCGAACTCGGCGTGTTCGGCCTCACCATCCCCGAGGAATACGGCGGCATGGGCATGCCCAAGGCCGCGATGTGCGTGGTCTCGGAGGAATTGTCCCGCGCCTATATCGGCGTCGGCTCGCTCGGCACCCGCTCGGAGATCGCCGCCGAGCTGATCCTGTGCGGCGGCACCGAGGAGCAGAAGAACCGCTTCCTGCCGCGCATCGCGAGCGGAGAGATCCTGCCGACCGCCGTCTTCACCGAGCCGAACACCGGCTCCGACCTCGCCTCGCTCCGCACCAAGGCGGTGAAGGAGGGCGACGTCTGGAAGATCACGGGCAACAAGACCTGGATCACCCACCCCGTGCGCGCCGACATCATGACCGTGCTCGTGCGGACCAAGCCCGAGGAGAAGGGCCATCGCGGCCTCTCCATGCTGATCGCCGAGAAGCCCCGCGGCTCGGACGAGAACCCCTTCCCCGTCGACGGCCTGTCCGGCGGCGAGATCGAGGTGCTCGGCTACCGCGGCATGAAGGAGTACGAACTCTCCTTCGAGGGCTTTTCCGTGCCCGCCGCCAACCTGCTGGGCGAGGTCGAGGGCAAGGGCTTCGCCCAGCTGATGCAGACCTTCGAATCGGCCCGCATCCAGACCGCGGCCCGCGCCATCGGCGTGGCCCAGTCGGCCCTCGATATCGGCCTGCGCTACGCCGAGGAGCGGGTGCAGTTCGGCAAGGCGCTGGTCGAGTTCCCGCGCGTCGCCGACAAGCTCGCGATGATGGCGGTGGAGATCAACATCGCCCGCCAGCTCACCTACTTCTCCGCCCGCGAGAAGGACGAGGGCAAGCGCTGCGACCTCGAGGCCGGCATGGCGAAGCTGCTCGGCGCCCGCGTCGCCTGGGCGGCGGCCGACAACGCCCTGCAGATCCACGGCGGCAACGGCTTCGCGCTGGAATACCCGATCAGCCGCGTGCTGTGCGACGCGCGCATCCTCTCGATCTTCGAGGGCGCCGCCGAGATCCAGGCCCAGGTCATCGCCCGGCGCCTGCTGGAGCAGTGACCAAGACTTGTCCCCACCTCGACCGGACCTGTGCTGGTCGAGGGCGGGACGCGTCTTCCATCCGGTGCGAATAGCCGGCTCATATACTTTCCCTCAACGGACTCTGTTTTAGGCCGTGGTCCGATCTCCTCGGAGCACGGCCTTCGCTTGTCCATCCCGTCATCAGACGCGCACGCCGCCGCGCTGATCCAGCACTGGCGCAGCTGCCGGACCCGCCCGGGGGCGATGCCGAGCTACGATGCCGTCGTCCTCGGCCGACTCGGCCGTCTGGCCGACCGCTTCGCCCTGATCGCCACCCGCGACGGCCGGGCCGAGCGGATCCTGTGGGGCGGTCCGGGGTTCCGCGACTGGATCGAGGACGAGATCCACGACAGGCCGCTCGCCCAGATTCCCGACGAGATCCGCCGGCCGATCGAGGAGATCGGTGTCGCCGCCCTGCGCACCGGCGAGCCGGCGGGCGCGCGCTGCGACCGCATCACCGACGGCGTCGTCACCACCTGGAGTCTCGTCGGCGTCCCCCTCGCCAACGGCAGCGGATCCCCGCTCCTCCTCGTCCACGTCGATCGCAACGGCGTGCGCACCGAGCTGATGCAGGCGATGTTCGGCGCCACCGGCCAGGGGCTGATGGCCCTCGGCGCCATCCGCGATGCCGACGGCGCGGTCGCGGATTTCAAGATCGTCGCCCTGAACCAGGGCGCCGCCGAGATCTTCGGACGGCCGGTCCCGAGCCTGCAATGGCAGCGGCTCGGCGATCTCGTTCCCGTGCGGCTCGGCGTGACCCAGCGGCTGTCGGGCGTCCTGGGATGCGCCGACCGGGCGGTGTTCGAACTCGCCACGCCGCGGACCGACGGGACGGTGCTCCACCTCAAGGTGGAGGCGCGGGCCATCGGCGACCTCATCGCCGTCGCCATGACCGATGTCGGCGACATCAAGGCGCGCGAGGCCTCGTTCCGCTTCCTGTTCGAGAGCAACCCGCTGCCGATGTGGCTGGTCGATCAGGAAACCGCCCGTTTCGTCGCGGTGAACGAGGCGGCGATCGCCCATTACGGCTACAGCCGCGAGGCCTTCCTGGCCCGGAGCCTGCCGGACCTGTCGGAGGCCGGCGCCTGCGGCTTCGCCCGCGACGGCCGCCTGCACCGTCACCTCCGGGCCGACGGCTCGTGGATCGAGGTGACGCTGTTCGAGCGCAGCCTCGCCTTCGAGGGGCGCCCGACCCTCCTCGGCGCGGCCATCGACGTCACCGAGCAGCGCCGTGCCGAGGCTCGCATCACCCACATGGCCCACCACGACGCGCTGACGGGCCTGCCGAACCGGACGCTGTTCGCGGTGCGCCTCACCGAGGCGATCGCCGAGCAGGCCCGCACCGGCGCGGGCGCCGCCCTGCTCTGCCTCGACCTCGACAAGTTCAAGCTCGTCAACGACACCCTCGGCCATCCCGCGGGCGACGCCCTGCTGCGGACCGTGGCGGAGCGGATCACGGCCTGCCTGCGGGCGGAGGATCTGGTCGCCCGGCTCGGCGGCGACGAGTTCGCGGTGCTGCTGCGCGATCCCGATCCCGCGACCGTGGCGGCCATCGCCGGCCGGATCGTCGAGGCGCTCTCGCGCCCGGTCCGGCTCGGCGGCCGGGAATGCCAGATCGGCGTGAGCATCGGCATCGCGCGCCTGCCCGAGCACGGAACGGATTCCGACACGCTGCTGCGCAACGCCGACCTCGCCCTCTACCGGGCGAAGGCCGATGGCGGCAGCGTCGCCCACGGTTTCGAGGCGGCGATGGACAGCTGGGCCCGGTCCCGGCGGCGGCGGGAGACCGACCTGCACGAGGCTTTCGCCCGGGGCGATCTCGCCCTGGCCTTCCAACCGGTCGTCGGCGTCCGCTCGCGGGCGATCGTGGGGTTCGAAGCCCTGCTGCGCTGGCACCACCCCGTCGAGGGGGCGATCTCACCGGCCGAGTTCGTGCCGCTCGCCGAGGAATCGGGTCTGATCGTGCCGATCGGCGCCTGGGTCCTGCGGCAGGCCTGCGCCGAGGCCAGCCTGTGGGTCGATCCGGTTCGCGTCGCGGTGAACCTCTCGCCGGTCCAGTTCCGCGATCCCGGCCTCGTGGCGACGGTGCGCGAGGCGCTCGCCCTGTCCGGCCTCGCGCCGCACCGCCTCGAACTGGAGGTCACCGAATCGGTGCTGCTCGCCGCCAGCGAGGCCAACGTGGCGACGCTGCACGCCCTGCGGGATCTCGGCGTGCGAATCGCGATGGACGATTTCGGAACGGGCTACTGCTCGCTGAGCTACCTGCAGAAATTTCCCTTCGACAAGATCAAGATCGACCGCTCCTTCGTGAGCCAGCTCGGCGAGAACGCGCACTCGACGGCGATCGTGCGGGCGGTGATCGGCCTCGGCGCGAGCCTCGGCATCGTCACCGTGGCCGAGGGCGTCGAGACCGAGGCCCAGTTCGCGCATCTGCGGGAAGAAGGCTGCGAGGAGGTGCAGGGCTACCTGTTCGGCCGCCCGGCACCCGCCGCGCAGGCCGGCGCGCTGATCCGGCGCAAACCGGACCTCGCGGCGTGAGCCGGATGGGCGGGCCGATCGCCCGCCCGGCCCCTACTTCGTGATCTTCACCGAGACCGGATCGCTCGACGGAAAGGTCTCCTCCAGCGCCTCGTCGAGGCGCTCGTCCTTCTCGTCCTTCCGGTTCTCGGCGAGCGAGCGGTCGCCCTTGCCATCCTGCTGGACGCCCTTGGGCTTGGGCTCATCGGTCGGTTGCGTCTTGTCGGACAAAGGAACACCTCGCGGGTCTGTCGCCATGCGCCGCCATGCGGTTCTGGTCAGGCGGCTCCGATGCGGACCAACGCGGGCGCGGCCGTCCTGGTTCGTGGCGACGCGTCAGGGCCCGGCGGGCGCGGCACCGCGCAGGCCCGGCCGCTCGGTGGGGTGGGGAACGGGGCGGGCCTCGCGCATCACGAGGCCGTAGACCTGCTCCAGCCGGTCGAGATGCACGTCCACGCTGAGCGGCGCCGACCAGTAGCGCTCGTAGGCGCGCTCGGCCATGCGGGCGGCGAGCCCGTCGTCCGACAGCCGGGTCAGGTGGGCGGCGAGCGCGCCGGCATCGCCCGAGCGGAACCAGAACCCGTTCTCGCCATCCTCCACCGCCTCGCGCCCGGCGCAGGCGTCGGAGACGATGACCGGACAGCCGCAGGCGAGCGCCTCGTAGACGGTGAGCGGCTGGCCCTCGTACCAGATGCTCGGGAAGATCAGCGCCCGGGCCCGCCGCATCAGCGCCTGCACCTCCGGCCCGGTCTTCCAGCCGAGCATCACCGCCTCGGGGTAGCGGGCCTTCAGCTCCGCCGCGCTCGGCCCGTCGCCGACGAAGACCGGGCGGATGCCGGCCCGCCGGGCGGCCTCGGCGAAGATCGGCGCGCCCTTCTCCGTCGAGATGCGGCCGACGAACAGGAAGTCGCCGCCGCCGTCCCGCTCCGGCGGCTGCCGCTCGACGGAGATCGGGTTGTCGATCCGGTGGAACACCGTGCGCGGGGGCAGGAGCGGCGCGATCACCCGCTCCTGGAGCGCGCTGATCGTGACCACGTGGCGGAACAGGCCGGGCAGGCCGGCGACGTGCTCCAGGCCGAGATGGCGCACCACCCGCAGCAGCTTGCGCGGATAGGAGCGCGCGTCGCAGTTCGTGGTGAGGCAGGCGGCCGACATCGGCGTGCGGTGACAGATCCGGTCGGCGGGATACTCGTAGAAGCCGCCATTGGGGCAGACGAGGAAGAACTCGTGCATCGTGTAGAGGCACGGCAGGCCCGAGCGACGGATCGCCGGGCCGATCGAGGGCGAGAGCGCCTTGGCGAAGGCGTGGACGTGGACCAGCGTGTCGCGGGGATCGCACAGCGTTAGCTCCGCTTCGAGGCGGGCGGCGGCGCGGGCGTTCCAGATCGCCTGGGCGGCGAAGGCGAGCTTGTTGGTGGTGGAGGCGATGTCGTCCTGCCCGAGGCAGATCACCCGCGCCCCGCAGGCGGCGAGCCGGGGATCGATCGGGCCGACCGCGGCGAAGACCGTAACCCGGTGCCCGCGCTGCCGCAGGCCCACGGCCGAATCGAGCGCGACCTTGGCCTGGCCGCCGTTGATGTGGGCATGGTCGAGAACGAGGACGACGTGCACGGCGGCTCCTGGTTCTTCCCGGCGCGTCGTCGCTGTCAGAGGCCGGCAGTCAGCTTTTCGACGGTCCGCTCACATTTACCGGCAAGCAGTTGATTGCCCGTAAACCTTGAGCGCGGATGTTGGCCGCGTCGTTGCGGCCGGATCTTCGGAGCGTCGTCCTTGTCCGACAGTCGGATCATCGTTCGGGACGACGCGCCCGGCTCGGCGCGGGGCGCATCCATGCACGTGGTGATCCTCGCCGAATTCGCCGCCGCGAGCGGAGGCGCCGAGAAGGTCGCGGTGGAATCCGCCCGCGCGCTGGCAGAAGCCGGCGCGAAGGTCACCTACCTCCAGGCGATCAGCGGGCAGGTCGATCCCCTGCTCGACCATCCGCGCCTCGACCGGCTCGACCTCGGCCTGCCGGACGTCTGGTCGCTGCCGGCGTGGCGCGGCGCCGCGTCGGGGATCTGGAACGGCGAGGCCGCCGCGCGCCTCTCCGCGGCGCTCGACGGCCTGCCGCGCGCGCCCGACTGCCTCCACCTGCACCAGTGGACCCGCGCGCTCTCGCCCGCCGTGCTGCCGGTGCTGCTCGGCCGCGGCGTTCCGGTGGTGCTGACGCTGCACGATTACGCCCTCGCCTGCCCGAACGGCGTCGATTACCGCTTCGACCGGGCCGAGCCCTGCGCGCTCACCCCGCTCTCCGGCGCCTGCCTCGCGGCGCCCTGCGACCCGAAGAGCCGGCTGCACAAGCTGGTGCGGGTCGGCCGCGCCGCCTCCCTGCGGCTGGCGCTAAGACAGGCCGAGCTCGACGTCGTCCATGTCTGCGACGGCAGCCGGGCGCGGATGGAGGGACGGCTCGGCGCCCTGCGCGTGCGGCACCACCGCATCGATAACCCCGTGCGGGTCGAGCAGGGGGTGCCGGCGGAGCCGGCCGCCGGTGATGCGGTCGTCTATGTCGGCCGTCTCACCCCGGAGAAGGGCGCGGACCTCGTCGCCGAGGCCGCGCGCTCGGCCGGGCTGCCCGCGCTCTTCATCGGGGCCGGCCCGCTGGAGGCGCGCCTGCGGGCGGAGGGTGCGGAGGTGCTCGGCTGGCGCAGCCCGGACGCGGTCGCCGCGATCCTGCGCGACCGGGCACGGGCGGTCTGCGCGCCCTCGCGCTGGCTCGAGACCGGGCCGCTCACCGTCTACGAGGCGCTGGCCCAGGGCATCCCCGCCGTCGCCTCGCGGCGCTCCGGCGCCGCGGAGAAGGTCGTGGACGGCGAGACCGGTTTCGTCGTCGAGCCCGAGGCCGCGGCGCTGGCCGCCGCGTTCCGGGCCCTCAAGGACGACGCGCTGACCGCCCGTCTCGGCCGGACCGCCTTCGACCGGTACTGGCAGGCGCCGCTGACGCTCGCCGCCCACGCCCGATCCCTGCTGGCGCTCTACGGCCGGCTCGAACGGGAATACATTATGCGGCAGTGCGGCATAACCCGCGCCGCCGCCGACCCGGTGCCGGCTCATCCGCGCGGTGCCACCCTTGGCAAGAAGCATTTTTGATCATTATAATGCCGGTCACGCCGCCCCTCGCGGATCCTCTTCTGGCGGGATCGGAGGCGGAATTTTGATTTGTCACAGAAACATAACATGCTCCTGAACTCGTGCGTTCAGTTCACGCCGGCCGTCTGAAACGGTCCTTGACTTTTATGTTGCACCGCAACATATGAGCTGCGGGCCGGTTCGCCGCGGGGAGGTCTCTGAGGCTCCCCGAAACCGAAATCTCCCGGTCCGTCTGACAGGAGAGACAGATGAGCACCCAGAGCTTCGAGATCCCCGCCGAGTTCCGCGATTTCGCCGACAAGAGCGTCGATCAGGCCCGCAACGCTTTCGGCACGTTCCTGAACGGTGCGGTGAAGACCTCCGAGCAGCTCCGGAACTCGGCCTCGACCGTCCAGTCGACGCTGCACGCGGCGGTGCTCAAGAGCCTCGACCACGCCAAGACCAACGCCGACACCACCTTCGACTACGCGCAGCGCGTCGTGCGCGCGAAGGACCCGCGCGAGGCCTTCGAGATCCAGTCCGAGTTCTTCAAGGCCCAGTTCGCCGCGCTCCAGGCCCAGGCCAAGGAGTACGGTGCCCTCGCTCAGAGCGTCGCCCGCTAATCCGGCTCGGCTTCGGGCTGCGGCGTCCCAGGCGCCCCGGCCCGTCGCGGGGCACGAGGGTCCGAATCCGCGCCCTGCGGTCTCGGCACACCCCGTGCTCCGACGCTATGCTCCGTCGCAGCGCGCCGGCCGGTCCCGCGATCGCCCCGGATTCGCGCTGAGGTCGAGGGTTTCGAACGAGGAGAAGGCCCATGTCGTCGAGCCGCCGCAAGGGACGCCCGCCCGGAGCACCCGCCACCCCCAAGCCGCCGACCGTCACCGCGCCGCAAGCCGAGGTCGCCGAGGCGCTGCTGGCCGAGACTCCGGCCGAAACGGGCCATGACGACAAGGGCCATGACGACAAGAGTTCGGCCCCCGAAGCCGACGCGCCGGCCATCCCGGCCGTAGAGGCCGCCGAGACGTTCGAATCATCCGCAGAATCCGCCCCAGCCCAGCATCCGGCCCAGGACGCCGTGGAAGCCGTCGCCGCCGAGGCGGAGGAGGCGCCCGCTCCGGAGCCGGTCGCGCGGGAGACGGTCGAAACCGTCGAGGCGGCCGAGACGACGAACGAGACGCTCGCGCAGACGCTCGCCGAGACCGCGCTGCTGCCGGCTCTCGCCGAGGCAGAGCCGGCCGAGGGCGCTCAGCCGAAGCCGCAGACCGTCCGCATCGGCGCGAGCTTCGCCTTTGTGCCGACGCTCGCGCCCCTCACCGAGATCAACGCGAAGCTGTTCGCCTTCGCCCGCGGCGAGGGCGAGGCGGCCATCGCCCACATCCAGGCGCTCGCCCGGGCCAAATCCCCGGCGGAGGCGATCCGGCTCCAGGTGTCGGAGATGCAGCGCGCGGCCGACGCCTCGCTGACCTGCTTCAGCGAGATCGTGCGTAGTGCCAACCGCCTGAACGACAGCGCCCGCTGGCACTGAGACCGGCGGCCCTAGCCTAAGGGAATCGGGGCGGTCGCCTGTCGGGCGGCTGCCTTTTTTTCGTCCGGCAGCGACAAGGCCGCGCCCGCCGAGCGGCCGGGTGATGCGGGCGAGACCGGCGCCCCGGCCCCTCGCCCGCCAACGTTGCAGGGTCTACATAGCCCGCACCGCTCCAGCGACCTCCGGGAGACCCCGCATGCCCTCCTCGCCGCTTCTGCCGGCCTGCCTCGTATCCGCGCTGCTCCTCGCCGCCGCGCCCGTCGGCGCGCAGATGGCGAACACGCCCGCCGAGCCCGCGCCGGAGAAGGCCACGTCTGACAAGTCGTCGGACAAGGCAGTGCCCCTGTCGAAGGGCGAGATCCAGCTCTCTTTCGCGCCCGTGGTGAAGCGGGCGGCACCCTCGGTCGTCAACGTCTACGCCTCGCATGTCGAGAAGCGCTCGGCGCGCTCCAACGCCATGGAGGAGTTCATGCGGCGCTTCTTCGGCGAGGACCGGCCGGGCCGCGGCCCCGGCGGCATGCCCGGCGAGCGGGCGCAGCGCTCCCTCGGCTCGGGCGTGATCGTCGATGCCTCGGGCCTCGTCATCACCAACAACCACGTCATCGAGAACATGAACGAGGTGAAGGTGGCGCTCGCCGACAAGCGCGAGTTCGAGGCGCAGTTCGTGCTGCGCGATCCCCGCACCGACCTCGCCGTGCTCAAGATCAAGAGCCCCGCCGACATCGCGCCGATGCCGATCGGCGATTCCGACCACCTCGAGGTCGGCGATTTCGTGATGGCGATCGGTAACCCCTTCGGCGTCGGGCAGACGGTGACGCAGGGCATCGTCTCGGCGCTCGCCCGCACCCAGGTCGGCTCGTCGGACTACCAGTTCTTCATCCAGACCGACGCGGCGATCAATCCGGGCAATTCCGGCGGCGCGCTGGTGGACCTCAAGGGACATCTCGTCGGCATCAACACCGCGATCTACTCGCAGTCGGGCGGCAGCCACGGCATCGGCTTCGCCATCCCCGCCAGCATGGTCCGCGCGGTGGTGGAGACCGCCAAGAACGGCGGCAGCCTCGTGCGCCGGCCCTGGCTCGGCGCCCGGGTGCAGACGGTGACGCCCGACATCGCCGAGAGCGTCGGGCTCGACCGGCCGACCGGCGTGCTGGTCGCGAGCATGCAGGCCAAGAGCCCCGCCGAGGAGGCGGGCCTCAAGCGCGGCGACGTGATCCTCTCGGTCGACGGCCAGACCGTCGATGACCCGGAGGCCTTCGGCTACCGCTACGCCCTGAAGGGCATCTCCGGCACGGCCGATCTCGGCATCCTGCGCGGCAGCAAGCGGCAGACGATCCCGGTCAAGCTCGGCCCCGCGCCGGAGACGCGGCCCCGCGACAGCCTCAAGGTCCGCACCCGCACGCCGTTCGCAGGTGCGACCTTCGTCAACACCTCGCCCGCGGTGAGCGAGGAGCTGCAGGCGGACCTGCCGGACGAGGGCGTAGCGGTCACCGCCGTCGACGACGGCTCGCTCGCGGGCCGGGCGGGCTTCCGCAAGGGCGACGTGATCGTCGCTGTCAACGGCATGCCGATCGCCTCGACCAAGGACCTGGACCGGCTGACGCAGCGCAATCTCGGCCTGTGGGAGGTCGCGATCAAGCGCGGCGGCGAGGTGCTCACCTCGGTCTTCGGCGGGTGAGCCTCCGATCCGTGCCGCGCCGGAAAACACGGCATGACGGCCATCGCCGGGTTGGAACCGGCCCGTGGCACGGTGTGCGATTCCGCTCATCGGCCCGAGAGGCATCCCGCTAGTCTCGCGAGCGGATGCCAGGAGATGCTCTCGGGTCCGGATGTTTCTTCGGCCGTCGGCCGACGCAATCCGGTAACCGTACGAGGAAATCCGCTGGCAACCCGGCGTCCGTAGAACGGCTCCACACGAGAGCCGGAAGGGCTCCGAACGAGGGGCGGACATCATGCGGGACCTGATCAAGATCGCGGCGGCCGGAACGGTGATGGCGGCCTATGCCCTGCTCGCCCCGTCGCTCGTCGAGGCGGTTCCGAGCCCGGCGGGCTCGGCGAAGACCTTCACGCAGCGCCTGCCGCAGGCGGGCGGCGCGGTTCCGGTGAGCGCCCGGATCGACGGGGAAGCGCCGATTCCGGGGCAGGTCGTGGTCACCCGCCGGCCGCTTCTGGTCGGCATCTCGGCGGGCGAAGCCTCCCGATGAGCGCCGCGGACAGATCTCTGCTCGCGGCGGCGTTCCTGCTCGGCCTCGGAGCGGCCGTTCTCCTCAACACCTTCCTCGCCTGACGCCGATCCGGTCGTGTCGGGCGTCGCGGAGCTTTTTCAGGCCGCCACGCTCGCCAGGGCGTGGCGGTTGCCGTGCAGGCCCGCGCAGAGATCGTCGATCTCCGTCACGTCGAGGGCCTCGCCGCTGCTGGCGGCGATGGTGTCGATCAGGTCGTCCTTCCGGGGGTCGAACGGGTGACCCTGCATCCGGTAGAACTGGTAGTAGCGCAACGCCGCCAGAAGCGTGTCGCGCTCGCGGGCGGTGACGGTGAGGTTCTGCGTGGTCATGGGCTTCCCCTTGGCTTGCAACGAACGCCGAGGCGAGACCGCGCGCGACTCGCCTAGCTTGACCGTTGTAGCCGCCCGGCCGCGGCCCCGTCTATGAGATGTGGCGGGATCGCAGGGGCCTCGCTCCCGGCGCTCATCCCGGCACCGTCCCCGCCATCCGCAGCGTGGACGGCGTGCTCGAACGGGCCGAAGGGACGGGTTCGGATAATCCGTAATAGTCTTCCAGGATCCGCGGATAGGCGGCCGGCCGGAACGGCCTGCGGGCGGCCCAGAGCGCGTCGATGGGGAGCGCGAGCAGGGCCGCGTTCAGCCGCTGCGGATCGTCGGCGAGCGCCGGATCGAGGCGGTGGCCCTCGCCGCTCTCGCGCAGCCGCTCGGCCTGGGCGCCGAGATCGAACACCACCGGCGGCACGCCCGCGGCCAGCGCGAGGGAGAGCGTGTAGCAGTAGGTCTCCGGCCAGATCGATGGGAGCAGGGCGAGATCGGGATCGAGCCGGGCGATCTCGGCCAGCGCCGTCGCGTCGTTGCCGTAGAGGCCGGTCTCGCGCACGCCCGCGGCCTCCATGGCGCGCGGCTCGGCGGAATGGCCGACGATCGTGAACACGATCGGCAATTGCCGCAGCCGGGCATCGAGGGCGAGGTTGTGGACGACGTCGTACCCCTTGTGCGCGCCGATCGATCCGATCACCGCGACCCGCAGCGGCCCCTCCCGGCGCTGGCGGGCCTTGAGCGCGATGCCGGCCGGCGTCTCCTCGTGCGGGCGCAGCACGATGCGGTCGAGGTGCAGCGCCGGACCGATGCGGGCGGCGAGATCGGCGGAGGGGGCGAACACCGTGCGCGCGCGGTCGAGGAAGCCGGCCCAGAGCCGCCGCCGCTCGGCGGGATCGGGCAGGAGGATCCCGTCGGCGTCGCGGTCGAGGCGGATGCAGTCGCGGCAGGCGGCGGGCTCCGCCAGGCCGCAATAGACGTTGTCGGGCCGCACGAGGTTGTTGCGGTGGCAGACCGCGGCGTAGTCGTGCAGCGTCACGTCGTAGCCGGTGCCCGCCTCCTCGATCAGCCGCATCGCCGCGCGGGTCGCGGGCGCGTCGAGCCCCGCCAGCGAGTGGACATGCACCATCGCCGGCCCGAGCCAGCCGATCAGCTCGGCGAGGAGATCCGCGTCCCGGTCGAGGGAGAGCGGGTCGAGGATGGAGACGGGGAAATCGATCCCGCCCGATCCGGGCAAGCCGAGCTTGAACCCGCCGGGCTCGTCGGTGCGCAGGTAGACGACACCGAGCCCGGCCTCGGCGAGGCGCAGGCTCAGCGACTCGATATGGGTCTCGACGCCGCCGCCGAAATCGTGGGTGACGATCACGGCAAGGCCGCGTTCGGCGCTGGCCCTCGCGCGCTTGGCGAAGCGGTAGAGGTCGAGCCGGCGCCGGGCGAAGCGGGCGGGATCGACTTCGATGTGGTTGTGGACCCGGCGCTGGTAATCGGGGTGCTTGGTCAGGATCGTGCGGAAGATGTCCGCACCCTTGGTCGCGAGCAGCGCGCCGAAGGACACGCTGCCGGAATGGAACACGAAGACGTCGTGGGCCAGGAGGTTGGTGAAGCCCGCCTTGAGGGCGCGCATGCAGAAATCGTTCTCCTCGCCGTAGCCGCGCCCGAAGGTCTCGGCGTCGAGGAGACCCACCGCCGCGATCGCCTCCCGGCGCATCGCCATGCAGAAGCCGACCCCCGTCGGCACCGGCGAACTCGTGCGGGCGTTGCAGGCGCGGGTGAAGGCGTCGATCTCGGCGGGCGTGATCTCGAGCCGGGCCTGGTTGTCGACGTTCGGCCGCGGATAGCTGCAGATCGTGGCGTTGTTGGTGAACGGCGTCACCGTGGCGACGCGGGGGTCGGCGTCGAGGTGCCAGAGCATCCGGTCGAGCCAGTCGCCGTAGACCACGATGTCGGCGTTCAGGAGCACGACGTCCTTGCCCGCGGCCCGCTCGAGGCCGCGGTTGCAGGTCCGCACGAAGCCCAGATTGGCGTCGTTGACGAGGTGGGCGAACAGGCCCCGTCCGGCGAGGTCGGCGAGCGCCGCGCTCAGGCGCGGATCGGGGCTGCAATCGTCGATGACAAGGAGGGCGAAGGGCGTGGCCTGCGGCGCGCTCAGGACCGAGTGGATCGCCCGCAGCGTGTCGTCGTAGCCCTTGTAGACCGGCATGATCAGCACGGCCCGCGCCGCGGCGATGTCGGCGGCCCCCTGCGCCTGCGCCCACTCGGCCGGGCTCGGCGCGACCTGCGCCGGCCAGTTCCCGAGACCGAACGGCGTCGGCCGGAAGCCGCGGGCCTTGCCCACCGCGAGATAGTGGAAGAACGGGTTGAGCCCGGCGCCGATCTCCCGCCGGTAATGACTGCGGTAGAAGCGCACCGAGAAGTCGGGGCTCGGATCGCGGTCCTCGCGGGCGCCGAAATCGAGGAAGTGGCGGACCGGATCGACGCCGGAGCGGCGGATATCGGCGTTGGTGTCGAGATAGTGCTCCCGGTCGAAGGCGGCCGCGACCGTCTCGTAGATCTGCGCGTCGGAGGCCTCGGCCGGGTCGGCGGGCAGCGATGCCGCCTGCGGCTTGGCACGCCGCACGGGCGGGGCGGCGGCCTCCGAGGCCTGGAGCCGCCGCGTCGCGGCGAAATGGTAGAGCGGGCTGACGCCGAGGCGCCGCATATGGGCGTGGCGCTGCAGGTAGGCGTCGCCCGAGAACGCCTCGCTCGGATCGAGCCCCCTCCGCCAACCCTTGGTCAGGTAGTGGGCGAGCGGATCCTCGCCACCCTCCAGCCCCGCGAGGCGGGCGTAGTACGGCGCGTCGAAATAAGGTTCGACGACAGCGGCCTGGAGCGCCAGAAAATCCGGACCGGGCTGCGTCGGGACCCGCAGCCGCTCGGCGGCGGAGAGGCCCGCATAGTGGAGAAGCGGGTTGACCGGTGGCCGGTCGGCGAGGTGGCGGTCGATGTAGTACAGCGTCGCGAACACCGCGGAGGGGTCGCGGCCCTCGAGCCAGCCGTGGTCGAGGTAGTGCCGAAGCGGGTCGCCCCCGCCCGCGGCCACGTCGGGATAGGCGGCGGCGTAGAAGGCGGGATCGAAGAAGGGCGCGGCGGTCGCGGCATCGCGGCGCTTGGGCCGAAACAGCCTCGGCAGCTTGATCACGGCCACATCCCTCGAAAACGCAGTCACTGGCCCCGCCGCGGGGTTCCGGCCCTGCGAAGACATGGGAACGAAGTGTGGCGTGGCCGGGGCAACGCTGCCTCCATACAGTATTGTGCCGGACGATGGCTGCCGGCTTTCGTGAAACGAGGATGCGTCCGCCGGTCCAATGACGCGGACGGGGCGGCCCACGTGAGAATCCGCCCGAACCCCTTCCCCCGTGACGGGGTTCGGCTCTAAGCATCGGTGCCGCCTCAGATGCGGTCAGCAGTGCGGCATTGCCCGGGAGGGCACGATTTCGGACGGTCTCTGGTCATCGGCGCTCGGCCTCCTTGCGGTCATCGCGCTCGTCTTCGCCAACGGCTTCTTCGTCGCGGCGGAATTCTCCCTCGTCGCGGTGCGGCGCAGCCGGGTTGCCGAGCTGGTCAACGAGGGGCGGGCCAACGCCCGGGCACTTCAGCGCGCCACCGACCGGCTCGACGCGCACCTCGCCGCGACGCAGCTCGGCATCACCCTCTCCTCGCTGGCGCTGGGCTGGGTCGGCGAGCCGGCGCTGGCCCACCTGATCGAGCCGCTGTTCCACTGGCTGCCGGAAACCGCCGCCGGCATCACCGCGCACACGCTGGCCGTGGCTCTGGCCTTCGCCGTCATCACCACGCTGCACATCGTGCTGGGCGAACTGGCGCCGAAGAGCCTCGCGCTCCAGCGCAGCGAGCGCACGGCGCTCGTGATCGTGCGGCCGCTGACCCTGTTCCTGTTCATCTTCGGCCCGGCGATCCACCTCCTCAACGGGCTGGGCAACGGCGTGCTGCGGATGCTCGGCCTGCGGCCCGGCGAGGGCGAGGGACACCTCCCCTCCCCGAAGGAACTCAGCCTGCTCGTCACCGCGAGCCACGAGGCGGGCCTGCTGCACGAGGCGCAGGAGGACGCGGTGGCGCGCATCCTCGCCATCGGCGAACGGCGCATCCGCGAGATCATGACGCCGCGCAACGAGGTGGACTGGGTCGATCTCGACGACAGCCAGGAGGAGATCATCGAGGCCGTGCGCGCCTGCCGCCACGAGCAGCTCGTCGTCAGCCGCGGGCAGATCGACGACGTGGTCGGCGTGCTGCGCAAGCAGGACCTCCTCGACCAGTTCCTCGACAACAAGCCCCTCGACGTGAAGGCGGCGACCCGCGAGCCCATCGTCGTCCACGAGGGGCTGGCGATCCTGAAGGTGCTGGAGATGTTCCAGACCAAGCCGGTGCGCATGGCGATCGTCGTGGACGAGTACGGGAGCCTGGAGGGCATCGTCACCCAGACCGACCTGCTGGAGGCGATGGCCGGCGAGATCCCCGAGCCGGGCGAGGAGCGGATGGTGGTCGAGCGCGAGGACGGCTCGCTGCTCATCGACGGCATGATGTCGGCGACCGACGCCTTCGATCGCCTCGGCTTCCCGGAGCGTCCGCGCTCGGACGACTTCTCCACGCTCGCCGGCTTCTTCATCGTCCAGCTCGGACGCATCCCGACGGAGGGCGACAAGATCGAGACGCAAGGGTGGCGGATCGAGGTCGTCGACATGGACGGGCGGCGCATCGACAAGGTGCTCGCCGCGCGCCTGCCCGACGCCTGAGCGGTGCGATGACCCGCACCGTCTTCGTCCTCACCGGCGCCGGGATCTCCGCCGAGAGCGGGCTCGGCACCTTCCGCGACAGGGACGGCGTCTGGGCGCGGTTCGATCCCATGCGGCTCGCGACCCCCGAGGGCTTCGCCGCCGATCCGGTGCTCGTCCACGAATTCTACAACCATCGCCGCCGCGACGCGCGCGCCGCCGCCCCGAACCCGGCGCACGCGGCGCTCGCCCGGCTGGAGGCGGGGCTGGCGGCGCGCGGCGGCCGGCTGTTCCTGTGCACGCAGAACATCGACGACCTGCACGAGCGGGCGGGCTCGCGCCACGTCGTGCACATGCACGGCGAAGTGTTGCGCGCGCGCTGCACCGCCTGCGGCACGGAAACCGTCTGGCACGAGGATCTCGGCGTCGAGACGCCGTGCCCGCATTGCGGCCGCCGCGAGACGATGCGGCCCGACGTGGTGTGGTTCGGCGAGATGCCCAAACAGCTCGACGTCATCGACGAGGCGCTCGCCGAGGCCGACCTGTTCGTGGCGGTCGGCACCTCCGGCGCGGTCTACCCGGCGGCGGGCAACGTGGCGCAGGCCCGCGCCTTCGGAATCCCGACCCTCGCCCTCACCCTGGAGGCCGCCGACAATGCCGGCCTGTTCGAGGCGACCCGGCTCGGCCGCGCGAGCGAGACCGTGCCGGCCTTCGTCGACGAGGTGTTGAGCGCAAAAGTGTGATCCGCGCCTACCGCTGCGGCCCGTAGGGCGGCCGCGGGATCGCGCGGTGGGCGGCCCTGAGCGCCGCCGACCAGCGCTCGCGCAGATCGTGGAAATAGCTCTCGCCGGCCTCGATGCGATGGTTCACTTCGAGGTCGCGGGCGCCGCGGCGCTGCACGGCGATGTCGATCGGCAGGCCGACGCCGAGATTCGAGCGCATGGTCGAATCCATCGAGACGAGGCCGACCTTCAGGGCGTCGTAGAGATCGGTCTCGAACGTCACCGCCCGGTCAAGGATCGGCTTGCCGTATTTGTGCTCGCCGATCTGGAGGAAGGGCGCCTCGCGGCTGCACTCGATGAAGTTGCCGGCGGAGTAGATCATGAACAGCCGCATCGGCTCGTCGCCGATCTGCCCGCCGAACAGGAATGACACCTCCATGCGCAGGTTGGCGGCCTCGAACCCGGCCTGCTCGATCTCGCGCACCCGGCGGATCGCCCGGCCGACGAGCTGGGCCGCCTTGAACATCGTGGCCGCGTCCGCGAGCTTCGGCGGCGTCTCGCCCTCGATGTCGTCCACGCCCTCGCGGAGCATGCTCAGCACCGATTGCGTCATCGAGAGGTTGCCGGCCGAGGCCAGCATCATCACGCGCTCGCCCGGCACGTTGAACATGTGCAGCTTGCGATAGGTCGAGATGTTGTCGAGCCCCGCATTGGTGCGGGTGTCGGCGATCATCACCAGCCCGTCCTCGACGAGCACTCCGACGCAGTAGGTCATGGCGGCACCCGCCTCAGGCAAAAGGGCCCGGTGAACCGGGCGGATCGTGGCGGCCCGCTTCGCACGCGCCGCGCGCGGGCCGCAAGAGACCTTGTTCGAGGCCGGGCCTCCGCTCGGAGCGTGCCTCAGCCCTGCGATTGGCTCTGCGTCTGCTGGCCTCGCGCCTGATGCTGCGATTGCGCCTGCACCTGCTCGACCCGCAGGGCCACGTCGAGGGTTTCGGTGCCCCCGCCCATGCGGCTGCCGCGGATCGGCGCGGCGCCGAGATAGTCGAGGCCGACGGCGACGCGCACATGCGCCTCGGTCGCCGAGAGGCCGTTGGCGGGGTCGAAGCCGACCCAGCCGAGTTCCGGCACGAGCGACTCCGCCCAGGCATGGGCCGCCTTCTGGTCGTCGCCGCCGTCGTCGCGGCGGAAGTAGCCCGAGACGTAGCGGGACGGGATTGCCAGGTGCCGGGCGGCGGCGAGGAAGATATGGGTCAGATCCTGGCACACGCCTTTCCCCGCCTCGAAGGACTGGGCGGCACTGGTGGCGGCGCTGGACGGGCCCGGCTCGAAGACCACGGCGTCGTGCACGGCGGCGAGCAGGCGGTGCAGGGTCGAGAGCGGATCGCGCTCCCCCGCCGCCCCCGCGACCCTCTCCGCGAAGGTCTTGAGGTCCGGGCTCGCCTCGGTGAGCGGCGTGTCGCGCAGGTAGAACAGGTCGGGCAGGCGCTCGACCGCGCCGCGCACGATGCCGCTCGTCTCGAAGGTCTCGATCTCGCCGGTCACCCGCACGGTGAGCGCGTCGGTGGGATCGTCGGCGGTGAACCAGTGGACGAGGTTGCCGAACCCGTCCTCGCGGGCGGTAAGCCGCCCGTTGACGGAGGGCTCGATCCGCCACTCGCGCACGTGCTGCCCGTCATGGTCGCGCGGTGTCAGCCTCAGGATCTGGATCAGGCCGCGGGCCGGCTGCTCGTAGGTGTAGACCGTATCGTGGACGATCCGGATGCGCATGCCTTGATCCTGCCGGGGCGAGTCGCGGCACGCTAGGGCACGGGAGACGATTTGGAAATCGGGCCGCCTGCCCAAAGCGTTGGCAGGACGGGCGTTCTCGATCCTCCGCTGTCTTGCGCGCACTGCGCCGCCGTGCAGTGACCCCACGGCCCGACGATCCCTCCGGCGAACCCGAGGATGGCGGTGCAGATGCTCGGGCGAAGTCGGCGCCGCCCGACCGGCCCGCGCTCAAACTCCAGCCTTGGTCGCTCCGAAGAGGCACCGGAACGATCTTGCAGGGACCGTTGTTTCCGGGCCCCGAGCGTACAGCGTTCCGTCGGGACGATCCGACCGAAGCCCCGATCGCGAAGCCAGAGTATCGCGCCTCCTCTTGCCGCAGAACTGCGGCATGAAGAAAAGACTTTGCCTATACGGTTGATACGTCCACGTTAATCTGCCGTTCATTGCAGCAATTTGTTCGGTGTCGGCGCAAATTTCTTGGAACGGTCTTTCCAACCTCTCCGTTTCTGGTCCCGCAACGACCGAAACACTCGGAGGAAATCATGCTCAAGCACATTCGCGTCGCCGCTCTCGCCGGCACTTTCATCGTCGGCGGCGCGGCGCTCGCCCTCGCTCAGTCGTCCTCGACGACCGGCACCGGTGGTTCCTCGGCGGGCGGCGGCACCAGTTCCTCGACGGTGGGGACCGGCGGCTCCTCGGCCGGCTCGGGCGGCGGCTCGGGTTCCTCCTCGACGACCGGCACCGGCGGCTCGTCGGCGGGCGGCGGCACCAGCTCCTCGACGGTCGGGACCGGCGGCTCCTCGGCGGGCAAGAGCGGCAGCGGCTCGTCCATGGGCTCGGGCGGTTCCTCGTCCGGCATGTCCGACGGCGCGGGCAAGTCCGGCAGCGCCCCGGGGCACGACAAGAGCGGCCCCGGAAACTCCGAGAACGCGCCGGGCCACAACAAGCGCTGAGCCGCGGCGGGCGTGAAGGCGCGGGCGCGGTTCGGACGAGCCGCGCCCGTCTCGGCTCCTGAGGAGGGACGCATCATGGCACGCGTGATCCTGCCGCTTCTCGGCGGCGCACTCGCTCTCGCCGGCATCGCCGCGATGCAGGCGCAGACCAGCGCTCAGACCAGCACCGTCCGGACCGGCCCGGACGGCGTCTCGAGCAGCACGACCGTCACGACCGGCCCCAACGGCAAGCCGTGCAGGGTCGTCCACTCCGACGATGCCAAGGACGGGGCCAAGGACCCGGCGAAAAACTCCGGCACGCTGTCGAGTTCGGTCACCGCCGGTCCCGACGGGGTGAAGAGTTCCACCACCGGAGGCCCGTCGGTGACGACGCGATCGGGCGACGGCACGACCAGCAGCTCGGCCAGCAGTTCGAGCTCCGGCGGCGGCAGCACCATGACGACGACCGGCGACGGCGACTGCGTGGTCACCGTGCCGCGCAAGAAATGAGGATTCCATGCGCATCACCATGAGCATCACCAAGACGATCCTCAGGCCGACGACGGCGCTCGCCGCCCTCGGCCTCGTCCTCGCTCCGGCCCTCGCGCAGGCGCAGGGCGGCGCGACGGCGGGCAGCGCCGGCTCGGCGGCGTCCGGCGGCACCGCCGCCTCAACCGTCGGCACGGGCGGCACCTCGACGGGGGCGAACGGCTCCACGGGCTCCTCGCTCGCGACCGGCGGCGCGGCGGCCGGCGGCAAGACCATGGACCGCTCGCACGTGAACGAGACCGGCCAGGGCGGCCTCAACGGCCAATCCAAGGTCATGGCCCATGACGGCGGCACCTTCTCGAAGTCGCACACCAAGACCAAGGTCCGCGACGGCGAGGCCGTCGAGTCGCGCACCAAGACCATGGCGCACGAGCCCGGCTCGAAGCCCGTGAAATCGACCACCACCACCGGCTCGACGACCGGCCGGTGAGGCCGGCCGGGCGCCGCCCCCGATCCCATCCGATCTGATGTCAGGAGGCCCGATGCTCCGTAGATCGACCCTCACCCTCCTCTCGGTGCTGGCCTTCGCCGGCGGCATCGTCGGAACCACCACGTCCGCCATGGCCGACCCGCCCTGGGCGCGCGGCGGACGCGGCTTCCACCACGGCGGTCCGCCGCCCTGGGCGCCGGCCCACGGATGGCGGCGCAAGCACGAGTACGGCGGCCATGACGGCCGGTCGTATCGCGGGTCTCGGTTCTACGAGGGGCGGCGCTCCGGCGGATATCGCTACTGACCCGGCTGGGGCTGCGCGCGTCGGAAGCGGGGCAGCCGATCCGCCCGGGCGAGCTGGCAGAAGACGAGAGCCGATCCCGACAGGGCGGGATCGGCTCTCGGTGACCACCGTCGAAGCGCTTGGACCCGCTGCGGCGCTCAGACGATCTGGCGCGGGGCAACCCCCACCGGCACGGACAGCGCCGGTCCGCCGCCGGCCGAGGTCGCGTTGTAGCTCCCGACGAGGTCATGCGCCTCCTGCTCGCTCGCGGCGGCCGGCGGCGACCCCCACATGCTCGTCCCGTTGGGCTCGCGGATGGCGAGGATCGATACGGCGCCGATCACGCCGGCGATCATCAGGTAATAGGCGGGCCAGTTGAGGTCGCCCGTATAGGCCACGAGCGATCCGACGACCACCGAGGTCGTCCCGGCGAACAGCGACACCGACACGTTGAAGGAGATCGAGAGGCCGCTCGCACGGACATTCGTGGGGAAGAGGGCCGGCAGGGTCGAGGGCATCGTCGCGCTGAAGCAGATCAGCAGCATTCCCATGATCAGCAGGCCGAGGAAGACCGCGGTCTCGCTCTGGCTGCGGATCAGCAGGATCATCGGCAGGGCCAGGACGACGAGGCCGATCGCCCCGATCAGGGCGAAGGGCTTGCGCCCGAAGCGGTCCGACAGGCGGCCGATGAAGGGGATCGACAGGAGCGCGAGCACCATCACCGCGATCTGCAGGACCTGCGACTCCGTCGGCGAGATGCCGCCGGTCCGCTGCATCATCGGCAGGGTCTGGGTGACGTAGGTCGGCATGTACGAGGTCAGCATGTAGTTCGGCACGTTCCAGGCGAGCGCCAAGCCCATGCAGACGAGGACGTAGGGCCAGAGGGCGAGGATGTCCTTCGCGGTCTGCCCCGCGCGCAGGCGCTTCTCGCGATCTTCCGTCTCCTGCTCCAGAGCCGCGAAGGCGGGCGTCTCGGCGAGCTGCGTGCGCAGGTAGACGCCGATAAGCCCGAGCGGCAGGGCCAGGAAGAAGGGCAGGCGCCAGCCCCAATCGAGCAGTTGCTCCTCGGTCAGGGCAACGCCCGCCACGGTGACCACGATGGCGCCCAGCAGGTATCCGGTGAAGGTGCCGAATTCCAGCCAGCTGCCGAGATAGCCGCGCCGCCGGTCGGGGGCGTACTCGGCGATGAAGGTCATGGCGCTGCCGTACTCGCCGCCGGTGGAGAAGCCCTGGACCAGCCGGGCGCAGAGAAGCAGGAGCGGCGCGGCGATGCCGATGCTCTCCTGGCTGGGAATGCAGCCGATCGCGAAGGTGCCGACGGCCATCAGGATCATCGTCGCCGCGAGAACCTTGTTGCGGCCGATCCGGTCGGCCAGGGGGCCGAAGAACATGCCGCCGAGCGGCCGGATCAGGAACGCGACCGCGAACAGCCCGAACGTCGCGATCTCACCCATCGTGTGGGAGAGATTGGAGAAGAACACCTTCTGGATCGTCGGCTCGAAGAAGGCGTAGACGCCGAAATCGTACCACTCGGCCACGTTCCCGATCGACGCCGCCGAGATGGCGCGCCGGATCGTCGACGGCTCGGTCACGGTACAGTCCGAAGCCTTCCAATCCTTGTCGTCCTCAACATGCATTGACAGCATAGCTTGTCTCTCTCCGCAGGGCCACTGAGAAGAAAAAGCGATTCCTGAAATGGCGGATGCGCTCATGCGCTCATCGCCGCGATGCATCGCAACACGGCAACCATGAATACGTTTCAGTCGAAGACCGGCGCTGGTCTTCCTCCCGCACGGCAATGCCGAATATTTTTATCCATGAGAGCCGCAGCCGGCGCCCGCACAGGCTGCAACCGGGGACTACTTTGATCGAGTCATCCGCCGCGACTTGTCGCGGAACGACGTTTTTTTGCGATTTGTTGCGCGGCGGTCCGATTCACCCCGCCGCCGCTCCGCGCGCTTCAGCACATTCAGCCGCCGCGACACGTCCCACCGGTTTCGAGAAAAGCGGCCGAGACTGACGGATCGACAGTCTTGACGAGTATTCGGGCCGAGATCAAGGCAGCGGCACCCTCGGCCGCGAGCGGCCGAAATCAGCGTCGCCGCCGCGTATCCGGGCGGAGAGACGCCCGGACCCGCGCCCCGACCGAGCGCTTCGGTGCCTCCCCCGTCATCGCGAGGCGGAGCCGAAGCGATCCAGGGCGCGACCTTTTCGGAGATGTCGCGCCCTGGATTGCTTTCGCTGAGCCTCGCAATGACGCTGGAGAGACCGGAGCGATCGACCGGATGATGGATGAGACGGTTTCCGGTTGATCGGTTCGGTTCACCCCCACCGCCGTCATCCCGGGGCCGCGCAGCGGAACCCGGGATCTACCCGTGATGCGCAGCCAAAACAGAGCGTCGAGGCCAGTCGTGGGTTGCACCCCTCCGGTGCGCCCCTTCGGGTCCGGGTTCGCCTCCGGCGCCCCGGCATGACGGGAAACGGCACCGAGGGAATCGACAAAAACCGTCTTACACTAGGTACTGCTCGCTGATCGCCGCCCCGAGCCCGTTGTTCTCGGCGATGAAGCCCTGGATGAACTCGTGCAGGCCCGAGGCGAAGATGCGCTCGATGTCGGCACTGCGCAGCTTCGCCCGCAGGTTGCTCGCCAGACGCTGGCTCTCGCCGCGGCGGCCGTAGGCGTCGGCGATGAGGTCGAGATGCTCCACCAGCATCCGGTAGCAGCTCGCGAGCGAGCGCGGCATCTCGGGATTGAGGATGAGCAGGTCGGCGACCAGCACCGGCTTGATGCTCTCGCGGTAGACCCAGTGATAGGCGTTGAAGGCCGAGACCTCGCGCAGGATCGTGGTCCACTGGAAGTAGTCGAGCGAGCCGCCGACCCGCTCGGTCGCCGGCAGCAGAATCTGGTACTTCACGTCGAGGATGCGCGCGGTGTTGTCCGCCCGCTCGATGGCGGTGCCGGCGCGGGTGAACCAGTAGGCGTCGTTCCTCAGCATCGTCCGGTAGGCCGAGCCGTCGAAGGTGAGCGAGACGCGCTTCACCCAGTCGAGGAACTGCGTGAACTCCTCGCGCGAGAGGTCGCGGCCCTCGTAGGAGCGAAGCTCCAGCCACGCGCCGTTGATCGTGTCCCACATCTCGGTGGTGAGCGCCGTGCGGATCGAGCGGGCGTTCTCCCGCGCCGTGGCGATGCAGGAGCGGATCGAGGACGGGTTGTGGGGCGAGAAGGCCAGGAAGTTGCAGACGGTGTGCTCGTTGACCGCGTCGTAGAGCGTCTTGAACAGCTCCGGGTCGCCCGCCGAGGACAGGGCCGAGGCCCATTCGTTCGAGGTGCGGCCGCCGTAGCTCGACGGCAGGGCCGCGAGCCGGTGCGCCGCATCGAGGATGCGGGCCAGGAAATCCGCCCGCTCGGCGTAGCGCGAGAGCCAGTAGAGATTGTCGGCAGTCCGGGACAGCATGGGGTCAGCTCGCGGGCGCGGTGGCGACCGGGACGGCAGATGCGCGGTGTTTCATCACCGACGCCGCCCGGCCCGCCGAAGACATGCAAAACGAACGGGCGATCTGCTCAGGCATCGAGCACCCACGTGTCCTTAGTGCCGCCGCCCTGGCTCGAATTGACCACGAGCGAGCCCTCCTTCAGCGCGACGCGGGTCAGGCCGCCCGGCACGATGCGGATCTCGTCGGCGCCCGCCAGAACGAAGGGGCGCAGATCGACGTGGCGCGGGGCGACGCCCGAGGCGACGAAGGTCGGGCAGGTCGAGAGCGAGAGCGTCGGCTGGGCGATGAAGTTGTCGGGCGCGTGCCGCAGCTTCTTGGCGAACTCGTCGATCTCCCGGCGCGTCGCGTGCGGGCCGACCAGCATGCCGTAGCCGCCCGAGCCGTTGACCTCCTTCACCACGAGATCCTTCAGGTTGTCGATCACGTAGGAGAAGGCCTCCCGCTCGCGGCAGCGATAGGTCGGCACGTTGTGCAGGATCGGCTCCTCGCCGGTGAAGAATTTCACGATCTCCGGCATGTAGCTGTAGACGGCCTTGTCGTCCGAGATGCCGGTGCCGACCGCGTTCGAGAGCGTGACGTTGCCCCGTTCGTAGGCGTTCATCAGGCCCGGCACGCCGAGAACCGAGTCCGGGCGGAAGACGAGGGGATCCAGAAAGTCGTCGTCGAGGCGGCGGTAGATCACGTCGACGCGGCGCGGCCCCTCGGTGGTGCGCATGTAGACGACCTCGTCCTTGGTGAAGAGGTCGCCGGCCTCCACCAGCTCCACGCCGAGCTTGTCGGCCAGGAACGAGTGCTCGTAGAAGGCCGAGTTGTAGCGGCCGGGCGTCAGCAGCACCACGGTCGGGTCCCGCGTCGCGGAGGCGGGGGCGAGGCTGCGCAGGGTGGCGAGCAGGGCGTCGGGATAGTTCTCGACCGGGGCGACGCGGTGGCGGGAGAACAGCTCGGGGAAGAGCCGCATCATCACCTCGCGGTTCTCCAGCATGTAGGAGACGCCGGACGGGGTGCGGGCGTTGTCCTCCAGCACGAAGAAGTCGTTCTCGCCGGTGCGCACGATGTCGATGCCGGCGATGTGGACGTAGAGGTCGTGCGGCACGTCGAAGGCGCGCATCTCCATGCGGTAATGCGGGTTGCGGTAGACGAGGTCGGGCGGGATGATCCCGGCCTTGATGCACTCCTCCGCGCCGTAGATGTCGTTGATGAAGGCGTTGAGCGCGGTGACCCGCTGCTTGAGGCCGCGCTCCAAAAAGTCCCATTCGGGCTTCGTCAGCACCCGCGGGATGATGTCGAAGGGGATCAGCCGCTCGGTCGATTCGTTGGCGCCGTAGACGGCGAAGGTGATGCCGATGCGCCGGAACAGCATCTCGGCCTGGCTGCGGCGGGTGTTGAAGTGCTCCGGCGGCGTGTTGTCGAGCCAGGTCTTGAGGATGTCGTAGGCCTCGCGGACGGCGGCCGGTTCCGGCTGCTCCGATCCGCCCCCGTTCATCTCATCGAACGCCGTGAGCGCCATCCGCGCGGTTCCCCCTGATGTCTCGTCCGGCCGGAGCAAGAGGCAGGCCACCCGGATCGATGCCGCGCGTCCCGTCCCCGCATCGCCCCGACCTGCCGTGGCGGCTGCCCCGGACGGTGGCCGCCCGCGCCCCGTTCGGCGGCGGTTTGCCGGACAACCTGTCATCGATGTAGCGGACGGCCGGCGCTCGCCCATCCCTCCCGGCCCCGCTGATCCGGTTCCCGCTCTGATCAAGCGGAAACCGGATCAGATCAGCTGGAGCCCTTTCAGGCTCGCATGCCCGTCGCGGCCGAGGATGACGTGGTCGTGCACCACGATCCCGAGGGGATCGAGCACCGAGACGATCTCTCGGGTCATGCGGATGTCGGCCCCCGACGGGGTCGGGTCGCCGGAAGGGTGGTTGTGCGCCAGGATGATCGCGGTGGCCGAGAGTTCGAGCGCCCGGCGCGCCACCTCGCGGGGATAGACCGGGGTGTGATCGACGGTGCCGCGGCCCTGGACCTCGTCGGCGATCAGGTGGTTGCGCCGGTCGAGGAACAGCACCCGGAACTCTTCGCGGCCCGAGAAGGCCATGGTGGCGCGCAGGTATTCGAGGAGCGCGCTCCAGGACGAGAGCAGCGGCCGGCCGGCGATGGCGCCGCGGGCGAGCCGCCGGCCCGCGGCCGCGATCAGCTTGAGGTCCGCGGCGACGCCGGCGCTGACGCCCTCCACCTCGGTGAGCCGGGCGGGCTCCGCGCTGACGACCTCGGCGAACGAGCCGAAGCGGCGGATCAGCGCCTTGGCGAGCGGCTTCACGTCCCGCCGCGGGATCGCCCGGAACAGGACGAGTTCGAGCAGTTCGTAGTCGGCCAGCGCCTCGGCGCCGGCCTCCGCGAAGCGGGCGCGCAGGCGCTCGCGATGGCCGTGATAGTGCGGCGTCTCCCCGGCGGAGGTCGGAGCCTCGGCGAGCCCCGGCGGGGCGGGCGGTTCGGCCGGCAGGCGGACCATGTCCCGGCGGCCGTCAGTCGGCCCGGAACCCGTGGGGCTCGATCCCGTGGGGCTTGGGCTGGTCGAGCCCCTTGGGCGAGAGCGTGAAGATCTCGTAGCCGTCCTCCGTCACCGCCACCGTGTGCTCGAACTGCGCCGAGAGCGAGCGGTCGCGAGTCACGGCGGTCCAGCCGTCGGAGAGCACCTTCACCGCCGGGCGCCCGAGATTGATCATCGGCTCGATGGTGAAGAACTGGCCGGGTTTCAGCGGCACGTCGTAGCTCGGCTCGACGTAGTGCAGGATCGTCGGGGCGTCGTGGTAGACGCGGCCGAGCCCGTGGCCGCAGAAATCGCGCACCACCGAGCAGCGCTCGGCCTCCGCGTAGGCCTGGATCGCGCGGCCGATATCGTTGGTGGAGCCGCCGGGCCGCACCGCCCGGATGCCGCGCATCAGCGCCTCGTAGGTGATCTCGCACAGGCGCTGCGCCTTGCGCGGCACCTCACCGATATAGGCCATGCGGCTCGAATCCCCGTGCCAGCCGTCGAGGATCAGGCAGCAATCGAGGTTGACGATGTCGCCCTCGCGCAGGGGCTTGTCGTTGGGGATGCCGTGGCAGACGACGTGGTTGATCGAGGTGCAGATCGACTTGCGATAGCCGCGGTAGAACAGCGAGGCCGGATAGGCCCCGTGATCCATGCCGAACTCGAAGGCGAGCCTGTCGAGATGCTCGGTCGTCACGCCGGGCTGGGCGGCCTCGACCAGGAGGTCGAGCGCCTCGGCCGTGAGGCGGCCGGCGCGGCGCATGCCCTCGAATCCCTCCGGGCCGTGGATCGGCGGCTCCGGGGCGCGGCGCCCGCCTTCGGCGACGGCTTGCTCTTCACGGCTCATGGAGGTTCGGGCGCTTCGGCAGATGAGATGAGGCGGTCGGCTTCGTCTTACGCCGCGCGAGGGCCGGCGCCAACCCGAGCGCGCGCCTCACCTGGGCCATCGCCCGAAAGCGATCACCCTCGAAACAAGCCCGGGACGCCTTGATGCGAAAACGGCTTCCGCTACATGGCGTTCCGCCTAAAAAGACAGCGATGCAGGTATGGTGACAACCTGCGGTCTCCCCGGAGACAGTCACGCTTGAGCGGGTGACGCCGCTCTTGGCCTTGGCCGGACACAGCATGGAGCCCCCTTCATGCGCGTGATCGGTCATGGTCGCCGAAGGCCCTGGTCGATCCGTGTCCGTTTCTCGAACGGAAGGGCACGACCATGAAGCTGAACCACATCAACCTCTACAGCCACGACATCGCGGCCGACCGGGCGATGTTCGAGCATTACTTCGGCCTGCGCACGCTCGTCGTGCGCGGCGACGTGATGGCGATCATGCAGGACGATGACGGGCTCGTCCTGATCGTCAATCATTTCGAGAAGAAACGCGAAGGCTTCGACTATCCCGAGCAGCTCGACATCCTGCACATCGGTTTCATCCTCGAGTCGCGCCAGGCCGTCGATGCCCTGCATGCCAGCCTGAGCGCGGACGGCTGGGCGGCGCAGGCGCCGCACGACACGCACGGCGCCTGGTCCTTCTATTTCCGAGCGAAGGGCGGCTATTTCGTCGAGGTCACGACCCGCACGCCGATCCGTCCGGAAGAAGCCTGGAAGGGTGATCGCCGTTAGAGCCTCGAGGATGTCGCGTGGTCGGCGGCGCGATCCGCCGACCCTTCCCCGAGGGTCTGTCGCAACGGGTGGACCCTAGGCGTGCGGCCGCGAACGCGCTAGACCACGGCCTCGGTTTTCAGGGACGTGCGATGGCTGACAAGGCGGTTCCCCACTTCCACAATCAGGCCGGCGTGAGCGTGATCGCGGTGGGCTCGAAGGAGTTCATGTGCATCGGGGCGCTGCCGCCCTTCGATCATCCGCACGTCTTCCTCGACATGGGCAGCGACACCGAGATCATCTGCCAGTACTGCTCGACGCTGTTCCGCTACGACCCGAAGCTGAAGCCGGGCACGGCGGAGCCGGCGGGGTGCGTCTGGCACGACGCGGCGCCCCAGGAGGCCCCCAAGGCGGCCTGACGAGCGGCTCGTCCGTGGCGGCGCTCTCCATCGTCATCGTCGGCGCCGGGATCGGCGGGCTCACCGCCGCGCTGGCGCTGTCCGCTTCCGGCCATTCCGTCACGCTGATCGAGCGCCGGACCGGCTTCTCCGAGGTCGGCGCCGGTCTCCAGCTCTCGCCGAACGCCAGCGCGGTGCTGATCGGCCTCGGCCTCGGCGCGGCCCTGCGCCGGGCGGCCGACGAGCCGCCGGGCGTCACCGTGCGCGCCCTGGCCTCCGGCCGCGTCGTCGGCGGCATCCGCCTCGGACCGGGCATGCGCGAGCGCCACGGCGCGCCCTACTACTTGCTCCACCGAGCCGACCTCCAGACCATCCTCCTCGATGCGGTGCGCGGGCGCCCCGGCATCCGTCTCTGCGTCGGGCGCGAGGTATCGGGCCTCGCGGAAACGGACGACGGCGTCAGCCTGACGATGCGCAGCGTCGACGGCGACCGCAGCGAGAGCCTGAGCGCCGACCTCGTCGTGGGCGCCGACGGGGTGCGCTCGGCCCTGCGCCAGCTTTTCGACGCACGACCCCTGCAGCTCCACCGCCAGGCGGCGTGGCGGGCGGTGATCCCGCGCGAGGCGGCCCCCGAGGCGCTTCAGGGCGACGAGACCGGGCTCTGGCTGGGCTCGGGGCGGCACGTCGTCCACTACCCGATCAACGGCGGCAAGCGGCTCAACGTCGTGGCGATCGTCCCCGAGCGCGAGGGCGACGAGGATTGGGGCCGGCTCGGCGACCCGGCGGTCCTGCGCGACCACTTTCCCGACGCGGCCGCGCCGCTGACGGACCTGCTGAGCCTGCCCGATACCTGGGTGGTGTGGTCGCTGGTGGACCGCCCGGCGGCGCGGCCGATGGCGCGGGGCCGGATCGCGCTCCTCGGCGACGCCGCCCATCCGGTGCTGCCGTTCCTGGCCCAGGGCGCGGCGCTCGCCATCGAGGACGCGGCGGTGCTGGCGGCGAGCCTTTCCGCGAAGGGCGGCGTCCCCGAGGCCCTGGCGGCCTACGCCGCGGCGCGCCGGTCCCGCGTGCGCGCGGTGCAGCGGGCCGCCCGCCGCAACGGCCGCTTCTACCACGCCGGCCGCCTGATCGGCTTCGCCCGGGACACGGTGATGCGCCGCCTCGGGCCGGAGGGCATGAGCGACCGCTACGCCTGGGTCTACGGCTGGCGCCCGCCCGCTTGATCTGGCCCCGCCGGGCGGCTACCGCTGCCCGGATGCGGACGTGGCGAAACCGGTAGACGCACGAGACTTAAAATCTTGCGGCCGCAAGGCTGTGCGGGTTCGAGTCCCGCCGTCCGCACCAGCGGTTCGACGCAGCATCCTCGGAGCGTCGCGCGCCGACCTCGTCCCGCTTCCCGTCCCCTCAGCGCGTCATGCCCGGCTGAGCCGCCGCGAGCTGGACCCGCGGCTGGGCCAGGGCGAACTTCGCGCTCGACTGCCCGGAATGGCTGAGGAGCCGAAGGGTGGCCGCGCGGCCGACCAGTTCGGGCTTGGCGGCGGTCCGGTCCTGCGCCGCCGTGAACCTGTCCGCGAGCATGCCCGGGCGGGCGAAGCCGTCCTTGGTGAGCACCCGCCACGTCACCTTCTGCGCCGTCTCCAGCTCCGCCGTGGTGGCCGCGGGGGAGAAGACCGCCACGTAGCTCTGACGGAAGCCGCCGCGCTCCGCCGCGAAGGTGCAATCCGCGACCGGCGTGCGGCCGAAGACGAGGCTGGCCTCGGGCTTGGTCACGCAGGTGAGAATGCCGGCGGTCTGCTGGGCCGGGGCCTCGGAGCCGAGGCCGTGCGCGGCGGCGGCACCCGCGGCGAGGATGCCGGCGGTGAAGGCGAGAGTGAGTCGACGCATGAGAGCCCCCTTGGCTGTCGGTGTTGGTTGGCCGCTTCGTTTCGAAACGTTGCCTTAACCATGAGGGGGCGCCGTTGCGGGCGTATTCCGTCGATTGTTGCGTGGGCGTAAGGCAGCGGGCGAGACGATGCGGGCGCTGCGCCTCGCAGGCTCCTCTCCGAATCTCCGGCCGCGCTCTCCACAGCCCTTGCGGGGCCGATGCTCGACGCGAGCGGCCAAGCCATGCAAGCCTTGCGCGGTGTCAGTCACCAAGCCCCAACTCTGCGCGCTGCTCGCCGACGCGCACGACGTCCCGGAGCGTGAGCGCGTCGCGGCGTTCCTCCGCGATCCGGCCACTCAGCTCATCGACAACCCGTTCTCGGCGACCCGCGCCGCGGCGGCGCGCAACACCTGGGCGGGCCGGAGCTTCGACTTCCGTGTCATGGGCGTCGACGCCGCCGGCCTGTCCGACATGGTGAGCGCCCTCGCCGCACTGCCGGTCGCGGAGCCGCTGATCGAGGAGGTCGCCCGCTCCGGTCCGCACACCGCGTCCATCCTCCTCGGTGCGGGCCGCGGCCGCGTGATCGGCGTCGCCCTCTACGGCAAGCCCGGCGTCCCGCTGCCGCGCTTCGTCGCGCGCCGGCCCCGTCGCCGCGCGGCGGCCTCGGCCCAGCTCGAACTGTTCGCCGATCTTCGCTGAGGCGCGAAGGCGCTCGCCCTCGCAGCATCGGATCGGGCGTGAGCCCCGCCCTACCCGCGCCCGACCGAGGCAGGGCTTCTCACAGGGGCCGGGCACAGTCCGCGATGCGGCTCGGCGACCGGCCCCGCCTTCCGGCCCCATCGCGCGACCAGCGCCGCGCGTCCTGCCTCGAACGGGCGCCGATGCCGGGCGTGGTGATAGGCCACGAGGCCCATCCCCATCAGCGTCCCGGCCACGACGTCCGGCAGGTAGTGTCCGCCCGCGCCGAGGGTGGCGACGATGATCGCACCGTTGAGGAGGCCGGCGAGCGGCCCGATCACCGGCACCGGGGCGAGCGCCCAGGCGGTGAGCACCGCGAGGCAGGCGTGGAAGGAGGGGAAGGTGACGAGGCCGCGGATCTCCGAGAGCGCGAGCGTCGGCAGCGTCCCGTCGCGCAGGGCGTGCAGCGCGTCGAGATGCCAGAGGGCGCCGACGGTCTCGAGGTGGCCCTGCGGATAGACCTGCGGCGCGTAGAAGGCGTAGGGGCCGACCGCCGGGAACAGGGCCGAGACCGCGATCGAGGCGAGCAGCGCCAGCGTGAACAGCCGGGCATAGGCCCAGAGGCGGGCGACCCGCGACACCGCGCTCAGGGCGATGACGACGAGGCCGACCTGGGGGCCGCTCGAATGGTAGGCGAGGGCCAGCCCCCGTGACAGGTCGGGATGCTCGGCGAGGAAGCCGACCCAGCCGCGCCAGTCGAAGCCCAGCGCCGCCTCGACATGCGCGAGGACGGGATCGGCCAGCGGCGGCGCCAGCGTGGCGGTGAGGTAGTGCAGCACCGCCGCCGCGGTGGTGAAGGCGGCCAGATAGGCGCTCGACAGGGCCATGGCCCGCAGCTTCGGCTCCGGCTTGACGGCGCTGAACAGGAAGGCGAGCCCGAGCAGGACGGCCACCGCGCCGGACACGACGAGCAGACCGGTCCGAGCGACACCGATTTCCGCGACGGCGAGCCAGAGGGCGTCGAGGCCGACCAGGACGCCGACGAGCCCCCAGAAGCCCGCACCGGGCGCCGCGAGCCCCGCACTCGGCCGCCGCGGACGCGCGCCGACCGGTCGGCCGGCGGGCGGGTCGGCCACAGCTGAGCCGGTCCCGCATTCCTCGTCGAGCAGCATCCGTTCGTCGCTCCTTCCGGCGCGCGACCCGACGGCCGCCCCGGACGGGAAGACGCGGCAGCGCCGGTTTTGTTCGGAATGCGGGTCGTTTCAGGCGCCCGGGACGGCGGTGTGGACGCGGCCCCTGTCCGCTGCCGGCCGATTCGCGTTCGCGGCGGGCATGAAGCTCTCGACCCGGTTGCGGCCCTCGTTCTTGGCCGCGTAGAGCGCGAAGTCGGCGGCCTTCAGCAGGTCGGCGGCCTGGATGCCGAAATCCTGCGTCCGCCCCCGCGCGGCGGTGACGCCGACGCTGACCGTCAACGGCGCCTCCGCGGAAAGCCCTGGATGGCGGATGGCGAGATCGACGACCGCGGCGCGGATCGCTTCACCCGCCATCCGCGCCGCGGACGGATCGGCGCCCGGCAGCAGGGCCGCGAATTCCTCGCCGCCATAGCGCGCCGCGAGGCCGCCATGGGCCTCGACGGAAGCTTGAAGCGCCGCCGCCACCGCGACGAGGCAGCGATCCCCCTCGGCATGCCCGGCCGTGTCGTTCAGCCTCTTGAAGTGATCGATATCGATGAGGATCACGCCCAGCCACGCATCCCGCTCGCCGGCGAGGCCCCAGGCCGCCTCCAGCCGCTCGGTGAAATGGCGGCGGTTCGACAGGGTCGTGAGCGAGTCGGTCTCCGAGAGCACGGTGAGCCGCGCGTTGGCGCGGGCGAGCGCCTCGGCCTGAAGCTTCACCCGCAGACCGATCAGGAAGGTCTTCCGGGCCTCCCACTCCCGCGAGTAGCAGAGCTTCAGCGGCACCAGGATCAGCCCGGAGACCAGCAGCGGCAGGCCGCTGCGCTCCGCGGTGCACAGCCCGAAGCCCAGGACGAGGCCGACATAGAGGACGAAGGAGCCGCCGCAGAACCACAGGCAGTGCCGGAACGGCAGCGGCGCGATCAGCCCCACCACCAGCGGCACGATGGTGGCGATGATGATGTAGACGTCCGTGTGCGGAGCCGGGGCGAGGCGCGCGCTGTTGAGGACGACGACGATGTCGACGAGCGCCGTGGCGAAGACGGCGCCGGTGACCCGCACCATCGTCGGCCGCCCCCGCAGGGAGACGATCGCCGCCAGCGCGACCGGGCAGAAGACGCCGAGCGTCATCGCCAGCGGCACGACGAATCGCTCAGGACCGAACACCTCGCGGTCCATCACGAGCGAGATGATGTTGAACAGGGTGAAGACGGCGAGCCAGGACTGCACATAGAAGCCGTCCTGCCGAGCCGTCTCGGCCCGGTACTGCGCTTCGAGCACGTCCGGCAACTTGAGCCGGTACCAGGGACGGCTCAGGCCGGCTTCGATCGGCTGTAGCATCGATACGCCAAGTCAAGCCTCTGCTGCCCAAGCTTTACCTGAAGTGGTCGAGCTCGCTCAATGCCGAATGTCAATCAGGGTGTACGGAAGTGTATGTCGTCCGTCTCGCGTCATCCGTTCGGCGGTGCCGAGACCGGGTCACCGGCGACGCCGTGGCCGCGCTTGGCCGCCGCGCGGTTGACGATGCCGAAGCGAAGGACCGTCTCCTCCAGGTAGTCGATCGCCCTGGCGAGACCGCGGCGCGCCCGGTCCCACTCGTCGGCCTCGGCATCGTCGGGCGTCTCGGCCAGGGTCACGGACGCGATCAGCACGCGGTCGCGCTCGTCCTCGATCCGCCGGTCGCGCTCGACATGGCCGCGCACGTCGGCGTCGAAGGCGGCGATCACCGCCCAGGGCAGGTCGTCCTTCCGGCCGGCCGCCGGGAACGCGGCCGCGCGCCGCCGGGCCTCGGCGGCCGCCCCGCGCATCAGGTCTGCCAAGCTCACCGCCACCCCGCATCTCTCCTCAGCCCGGACGGGCACGCGCCCGGCCCCATCCCCTGCCAACGCCGGCCGCCCTCCTAACGTTCGGGGTTTCCGGCATCGAGGGGCCGAGGGAACGATCGCCGGCCCCGGTCGCGACGGTGGGACCCCGGTGCCACGATCCTGCACGAAACCACGCCAAATCGCCCTGGATTACGCCATATTGCCTTCACACTTGCCGTGATCCTGCACGCGCCCCGCATGGGGCGACGAAGATCAGTATCGGCATTGGTGATGATTGATTTCGAGAACCTGCCCTCTTGGGCCCGTCGCCGCCTGAACCGGCACGTCGCGCGCGGCGGCACCGGACTGGTCGTGCGCTGGATCGCGGTCCCGGCGGGACGCGGCGGTTCGAGCGAGGACGCGGATCGGGTCCCGTCCGCTTCCGGCGGTGCGGCGGATGGCGGCTCCGAACGCTCGCGCCCGCCGAACGGCTTGGGGGCATCACCGTCCGGTGGGCGCGGGCGACCGGCGGACGAATCCGTCGGCGCCGCGGAGGATAGGGCCGGCGCGCCGCTCCGACAGGGGTGGCCGATACGATTCTCGTCCGAACGCGGCGGAACGCCGGCCCATGGTTGAGAAAGCCCTCGCGGGCCGCCGGCCCGCGACGTGCGCTGCGGCACCGGCATGATGCCACGACATGCCGCCGGCCACGAAAAGGGCATAAGCTCTGCTTTAGGTTTTCCGACATACGCTCGCTCTCCTGCCGAAGCTCGGCGCCGGAGGGGATTGGGCGCCACGTCGGACACGTGACTGTCCTCGGCAGAGCAATCGCCGGCGCCTCCGCAGGGATGCGTCGGAAACCCATGGTGTTTCGATGAGACGGACGGGATTTCTCGGCCTCAGCCTCTTTCTTCTCGCCGCATCCGGCGCACCGGACCTCGGCCCCGCCCATGCCGGCGAGAGCGTGAGCGGACGGGCGCGGGTCCTGAGCGGCGACACGCTGGTCGTGGGCGGGCGGGTGGTCGGCCTCTACGGCGTGGCGGCGCCGGGCCTCAAGCAGACCTGCCTGAACGCCCAGGGTCAGAACTATGCCTGCGGCGCCTCCTCGGCCAAGGCGCTCGCCGCCCACCTGAAGGACGCGACCGTCACCTGCCAGATCCGCGAGACGGACAGCTACGGCCGCGCGCTCTCCGTCTGCCACCGGGACAAGGAAGATCTGAGCGCCTGGATGGCCGAGAAGGGCTTCGTCATGGCCGAGCGGGGCGGACGGGCCGCCTATGTCGGCGCGGAAACCGTCGCGTGGGGCAAGCGCCTCGGGCTTTGGGCGGGTTCGTTCGAGGACCCGACCGAGCGGCCGCGGACGAGCTACTCGAAGGCCAGCACGGTCGCCGACGCGCAGCCCGAGACGCACTGACCCTCCCGACGGGGGCCCAGGACGGCCGCACCGTCGAGGCGTCTCCCGGCAGGCTGGTGCGCCTTCGCACGGAGCGGGCCGGCGCGTGACCTTTGCGCCGCTTGCGGCCGGCCCGGTCCGGTGCCAACTAGGTCGCTCAGGCGCGCGGCCAGGGACGTTGCCCCGACGTCGCCCTTCGGACGTCGTCATCCTTCGCGCCACGCCGTGCCTGCCCGGGCCCGTCGGCACCGGCGGCCCGCGCCAGGGAGTGAGTGAGAAGCCATGCGTCGCCCGATCGCCGTCTCCGCCCTCCTGCTCTCCTGCCTGATGGCAGCGGCCCCCGCCCTCGCCCAGGATACGGGCGATTCCCGTCTGGCGCAGGCTGGTCGCACCGTCACCGCGACCGGTCAGACCAAGCCGCCGGCGCCGGGCATCCCGCAGGGACAGGTGACGCCGGCCTCCCAGGACCAGATGGTCAAGGCCCAGCGCGCCGCGCAGGCCCGCGACAAGGCCTGGGACGCCAAGATGAACAAGACGATGGGATCGATCTGCAAGGGTTGCTGACCCGGCCGGCGCGGCCCGGATCGCCGCGGATCTCCGAGTTCCCTTCTCCGCGCCCCTCCTGATCCAAACCAGCACGCGACGCCGAAGCGACGGCACGGGGCTCGAACGCGTCCCGCGGCCCTTCCCCCGGCGCGCGTCCGAGCGCTCTCGCGGGATCCTCCGCAGGTCGGGCGTGAGCCGCCTCCGGCGCGCGATTTCGGGTCGCTCCGGACTTGCACCCGCCACGCGTCCGTAGTATCGGGCACGCCTTCGCGACAGTCCTTGGGATGTTCGCATCCCTTCGTACGCGGTGACCGCGCCGGCGTTCCCACGCCGATAGCGCGGTCTCTCACATGAGCCGGGGACATCAGATCCCCATCAGGCGTCGTCCGCCGGGCAATACCGTCCGTGTGCGGAAACCCGCCTGAAACAAGGAAAGGTCACTCCCGTGATCCAGATGCAGACGAATCTGGACGTCGCCGACAATTCGGGTGCGCGCCGCGTGATGTGCATCAAGGTACTCGGCGGGTCGAAGCGCAAGTATGCCGGCGTCGGCGACATCATCGTCGTCTCCGTGAAGGAGGCGATCCCGCGCGGCCGCGTGAAGAAGGGCGACGTCATGAAGGCGGTCGTCGTTCGCACCGCCAAGGACGTGAAGCGCGCCGACGGTTCGGTGATCCGCTTCGACAAGAACGCCGCCGTTCTGATCAACAATCAGAAGGAGCCGGTCGGCACCCGTATCTTCGGGCCGGTGCCGCGCGAACTGCGCGCCCGCAACCACATGAAGATCATCTCGCTCGCTCCTGAGGTGCTGTGATGGCCGCCAAGATCAAGAAGGGCGACACGGTCGTCGTTCTCACCGGCCGCGACGCGGGTCGCTCCGGCGAGGTCATCCAGGTCATGCCGAAGGAGGACAAGGCCCTCGTTCGCGGCATCAACCTGGTGAAGAAGCACCAGCGCCAGACCCAGAACCAGGAAGGCGGCATCATCTCCAAGGAGGCTGCCATCCACCTGTCCAACATCGCGGTGGCCGACGCCAACGGCAAGCCGACCCGTGTTGGGTTCCGCATCCTCGACGACGGGCGCAAGGTCCGGTTCGCCAAGACCACGGGGGATCAGATCGATGGCTGAGGCCGACAAGAACGCCTACGTCCCGCGTCTGCGCAAGCACTACGACGAGGTCGTCCGGCAGAAGCTGATCGAGCAGTTCGGGTACAAGAACCCGATGCAGGTCCCGCAGATCGAGAAGATCGTCATCAACATGGGCGTCGGCGAGTCCACTGCGGATTCGAAGAAGGCCACCGTTGCCGCGGGCGACCTCGCGCTCATCGCCGGCCAGAAGCCGGTCATCACCCGCGCCCGCAAGGCGATCGCGACCTTCAAGGTCCGCGAGGGCATGCCGATCGGCTGCAAGGTGACCCTGCGCAAGGCCCGCATGTACGAGTTCATCGACCGCCTGATCACGATCGCGCTGCCGCGCGTCCGTGACTTCCGCGGCCTGAACCCGCGCTCCTTCGACGGCCGCGGCAACTACGCCATGGGCCTCAAGGAGCACCTCGTGTTCCCGGAGATCTCCTACGACAAGGCGGAGCAGACCTGGGGCATGGACATCGTCGTCCAGACGAGCGCAACCACGGACGAAGAGGCCAAGGCTCTCCTCGCCCATTTCAAGTTCCCGTTCCGGCAGTAAGCGGCGGCAACGTCGCTTAGACGCGGACACTGGAGACAGACATGGCTAAGAAAAGCTCAGTCGAGAAGAACAACCACCGCAAGGATCTGGTGAAGCGCTTCGCCGAGAAGCGTAAGGCCCTCCTTGCCATCGCCAACGATGAGTCCCGCGAGATGGAGGAGCGCTTCGAGGCGCGCCTGAAGCTCGCGGAACTGCCGCGCAACTCGTCGGCCACCCGCATCCGCAACCGCTGCGAGATGACCGGCCGTCCGCGGGCCTACTACCGTAAGCTCGGCATCTCGCGCGTCGCTCTGCGCGAGCTCGGCAACCGGGGTCTGATCCCCGGCCTCGTGAAGTCCAGCTGGTAAGGGGAGGCATCCATGGTGAACGATCCCGTGGGTGACATGCTCACCCGCATCCGCAACGGCCAGAGCCGTCGCCGCAACGTCGTCCAGACCCCCGGCTCGCGCCTGCGCGCCTCGGTCCTCGACGTGCTGAAGTCCGAGGGCTACATCCGCGACTACGCGGTGTCCGACCTCGGCAACGGCCGCACCGAGTTCCAGATCGAGCTCAAGTACTACGACGGTCGTCCGGTCATCCGGGAGATCAAGCGCGTGTCGAAGCCCGGCCGCCGCGTCTACTCGTCGGTTGGCGAGCTGCCGCGCGTCGCCGACGGCCTCGGCGTTACCATCATCTCGACCCCGCAGGGCGTCATGGCCGATCACGAGGCGCGCGAGCGCAACGTCGGCGGTGAAGTGCTCTGCAAGGTGTTCTGATCCGGAGGACAGCGACATGTCTCGCGTAGGCAAGAAGCCCGTCCCCGTCCCGTCCGGCGTCACCGCCACGGTCACGGGTCAGACGGTGAAGATGAAGGGCTCGAAGGGCGAACTCCAGTTCGTCGTCCCGCCCCAGGTCGTCGTGGAGTTCAAGGACGGGGCCGTTCAGGTCGCGCCCAAGGACCAGTCGAAGCAGGCCCGCTCCCTGTGGGGCACCTCGCGCGCCCAGGTGGCGAACCTCGTCGAGGGCGTCTCCAAGGGGTTCGAGAAGAAGCTCGAGATCACCGGCGTCGGCTACCGCGCCGCGATGGCCGGCAAGGCGCTCAAGCTCTCGCTCGGCTACAGCCACGACATCGAGTACGAGATCCCGGCCGGGATCACGATCACGACCCCCAAGCCCACGGAGATCGTGGTGGCGGGCATCGACCGGCAGCGCGTCGGTCAGGTCGCGGCGGAGATTCGCGAGTATCGCGGTCCCGAGCCCTACAAGGGCAAGGGCGTGAAGTACGCTGGCGAGTTCATCTTCCGCAAGGAAGGCAAGAAGAAGTAAGGAGGGCGATTCATGTCGAACAAGAACGAAGCCCTCCTGCGCCGCAAGGCGCGGGTCCGTCGGGCCCTCAAAGCCACCGCCAACGGCCGTCCGCGGCTGTCGGTGTTCCGCTCGTCCAAGCAGATCTACGTCCAGGTCATCGACGACGCCGCGGGCCGCACGCTCGCCGCCGCGTCCAGCCTCGACAAGGATCTCAAGGCCAGCCTCAAGACCGGCGCCGACAAGGCGGCGGCCGAGGCGGTGGGCAAGCTCGTCGCCGAGCGCGCCAAGGCCGCGGGCGTCACCAAGGTCGTCTTCGACCGCTCGGGCTACATCTTCCACGGCCGCGTCAAGGCTCTCGCCGACGCCGCCCGCGAGGGTGGCCTGGACTTCTGAGGCACCTCTTCCCTCCCCCTTGCGGGGAGGGACCGAGGGTGGAGGTCGCGACGAGGTCGAGTCGCCTCATTCGGCCCCACCCCTACCCCCTCCCCGCAAGGGGGAGGGGAGATCGAGCGAGCGGGCGTCACGCGCCCGCGCCAGTGAGATGAAGTGGAAAACACATGGCACGTGAACGCGAGGGTCGTCGCCGCGACGACCGCGAGGAGCGCGACAGCGAGTTCGTGGACAAGCTCGTCCACATCAACCGCGTCGCCAAGGTGGTGAAGGGTGGCCGTCGCTTCGGCTTCGCGGCGCTCGTCGTCGTCGGCGACCAGAAGGGCCGCGTCGGCTTCGGCCACGGCAAGGCCCGTGAGGTGCCGGAGGCGATCCGCAAGGCGACCGAGGCCGCCAAGCGCGGCCTGATCCGGGTGTCGCTCCGCGAGGGCCGCACCCTGCACCACGACGTCAACGGTCGCCACGGCGCCGGCAAGGTGATTTTGCGCGCGGCGCCTCAGGGCACGGGCATCATCGCCGGCGGCCCGATGCGCGCCGTGTTCGAGACGCTCGGCATGCAGGACGTCGTCGCCAAGTCGCTCGGCTCGTCCAACCCCTACAACCTCGTGCGCGCCACCTTCGACGCGCTCAAGAACGAGGACAGCCCGCGCTCGGTCGCGGCCCGTCGCGGTCTCAAGGTGTCGGCCCTCCAGGCCCGTCGCCGCGATGCCGACCCGGCCGACACCTCCGAAGCGGCCGTCGCGTAAGGGGAGGACAGCATGGCTTCCAAGACTGTCCGCATCGAGCAGATCGGTTCGCCGATCCGCCGCGAGGCCTCCCAGCGCGCGACGCTGATCGGCCTCAAGCTGAACAAGCTGCACCGCGTCGCCGAGCTGGAGGACACTCCCTCGGTCCGCGGCATGATCCGCAAGGTCGCGCACCTCGTGCGCGTCCTCGACGACGCCGCGGCGTGAGGAGGGCTTACCCATGAAGCTCAACGAGATCCGCGACAACGAAGGCGCGACCAAGAACCGGATGCGCGTCGGCCGGGGCATCGGCTCCGGCAAGGGCAAGACCGGCGGACGCGGCGTGAAGGGTCAGAAGGCCCGCACCGGCGTGTCCATCAAGGGCTTCGAGGGCGGCCAGATGCCGCTGCATCGTCGCCTGCCGAAGCGCGGCTTCAACAACATCCACGCCCACGACCTGAACGAGGTGAACCTCGGTCGCGTCCAGGCGGCGGTGGATGCCGGCAAGCTCGACGCCAGCGCCCCCGTGACCGTCGATGCGCTGGTGAAGGCCGGCATCATCGCCCGGGCCCGCGACGGCGTGAAGCTGCTCGGCGTCGGCGAGCTCACCGCGAAGCTCAGCTTCGAGGTGACCCGCGCCTCCAAGTCGGCCGTCGAGGCCGTCGAGAAGGCCGGTGGCTCGGTGACCACGACCTTCGCCGCCGGCGTCGCCCACCGCGGCACATCCGACAGCGCGGTTGCGTCGGCCTGACGCCGCCATTAAGTCGAACGCCGAAGCGGCGGCCCGTGCTCGCACGCGGCCGCCGCTTCCGCTTTCAGGGACCGTTCGAGACGCGTCCCGACGGCATTTTCCGGGATACGAGACATGGCCTCAGCCGCCGAGCAGCTTGCCGCCAACCTGAATTTCGGCGCCATCGCCAAGGCCGACGAGCTCAAGAAGCGCATCTGGTTCACGCTGGGTGCGCTCATCGTGTTCCGGCTCGGCACCTACATCCCGATCCCGGGCATCGATCCCGAGCAGTTCGCGCGGAACTTCCAGAACCAGGCCGGCGGCGTGCTCGGCATGTTCAACATGTTCTCGGGCGGCGCGGTCGAGCGCATGGCGGTCTTCGCGCTCAACATCATGCCCTACATCTCGGCCTCGATCATCGTTCAGCTCCTCACCTCGGTCGTGCCGAGCCTGGAGGCGCTGAAGAAGGAGGGCGAGTCGGGCCGCAAGGTCATCAACCAGTACACCCGCTACCTCACGGTGGTGCTGGCGCTGGTTCAGTCCTGGGGCATCGCCTTCGGCCTGCAGGGCTCGAACGCGGTCATCACGCCCGGTCCGTTCTTCATCCTCTCGACCGTGGTCACGCTCACCGGCGGCACGCTGTTCCTGATGTGGATCGGCGAGCAGATCACCTCGCGCGGCATCGGCAACGGCTCCTCGCTGATCATCTTCGCGGGCATCGTCGCCCACCTGCCGGCCTCGATCTTCGGCGCACTGGAGCTGACCCGCACGGGCGCGCTCTCGCCGGCCATCCTGCTCGGCGCCGCGGTCGCGGCGGTCGCGCTGATCTACTTCATCGTGTTCATGGAGCGCGCCCAGCGCCGGCTCCTGATCAACTACCCCAAGCGCCAGGTCGGCAACCGCATGTACGAGGGCCAGTCCTCGTTCCTGCCGCTCAAGCTCAACACCTCGGGCGTGATCCCGCCGATCTTCGCCTCCTCGCTGCTGCTGCTGCCGACCACCGTGGCGAGCTTCTCGGCCAACCAGGGCTCGACCGGCATCCTCGGCACGCTGACGGCCTATCTCGGCCACGGCCGGCCGCTCTACATGCTGGCCTATGCCGGGCTGATCATCTTCTTCACGTTCTTCTACACGGCCATCGTCTTCAACCCGCAGGAGACCGCCGACAACCTGAAGAAGCAGGGCGGCTTCATCCCCGGCATCCGCCCCGGCGAGCGCACCGCCGCCTTCATCGACAAGGTGCTGACCCGCATCACGGTGATCGGCGCGGCCTACCTCACCTTCGTCTGCCTCGTGCCGGAGATCGTGGCCTCCTACACCTCGGCCGCCCTCGGCTTCGGCGGCACCTCGCTGCTGATCGTGGTCTCGGTCACCATGGACACGGTGGCACAGATCCACGGGCACCTGATGGCGCACCAGTACGAGGGCCTCGTGAAGAAGGCCAAGCTGCGCGGCGCCTCGACGACGCGGCGCCGCTGAGCATCCACGTTCGACAAAGGTTCGGTGGACGCGCGCGCCGGAATTGCGCATCACAGCGGTGTGACGACGGCGCAGCCTCTTGAAGGCAGGCGCGCCGCCCATGAAGAACGAGCCCGGCGCCGGGCCTTGAGGACGGGGAGACGCTATGCGGATCATTCTGCTCGGACCGCCGGGAGCGGGAAAGGGTACGCAGTCCGAGCGCATCGTGGAGCGCTACAGCGTTCCGCAGCTTTCGACCGGTGACATGCTGCGCGCGGCGGTCGCCGCCGAGACGCCGGTGGGCCTCGAGGCGAAATCGATCATGGAGAGCGGCGGCCTCGTGCCGGACGCGGTGGTGGTCGGCATCGTCGCCGACCGCATCGAGGAGGCGGACGCCAAGAACGGCTTCATCCTCGACGGCTTCCCGCGCACGGTGGAGCAGGCCAAGGCCCTTGACGCGATGCTCGCGGAGAAGGGTATCGCCCTCGACGCGGTGGTCGAGTTCGTCGTCGACGAGAACGCGCTCGTGGGCCGCATCGCCAAGCGCGCCGAGGAGACGGCGGCCAAGGGCCTGCCGGTTCGCAAGGACGACACGCCGGAGGTCTTCAAGACCCGGCTCGACGCCTACAAGCGCCAGACGGCGCCGCTCTCCGACTATTACGCCGGCACCGGCCTCCTGCGGAAGATCGACGGCATGAAGCCGATCGACGAGGTGACCGGCAACGTGACGGGTCTGCTCGACGGTTTCCGCGAGAAGGCGGCGCTCTGAGGCGCTGCCTCGGCCGCCTGTCCTGAGGCCCGCCGCCGTCTCGACGGGGCGGGCTTTTTCATGGCCCCTCATGCGCCGCCGGTGGGGTGGCGACGCGTGAGGCGCAATCCGGTTTGCAAACCGTTGACAAGTTGCCGGGCTCGCGCTAGGCGGACCCCCTTCGTCCAAACGGGATGTGGTTCGAGAGCACCTCAAGGAGGCTGCTTGCGGACCGATTTGTCGTTTCGGACGGGTGCGCAGGGGCCGGCCTCCACCGGACGCGCACCTTCCTTGTGACGGCGGGCAAAGACCCGCCCATGGAGAGATCATCTTGGCCCGTATCGCAGGCGTCAACATTCCGACCGCCAAGCGCGTCGTCATCGCGCTCCAGTACATCCACGGCATCGGCCCGAAGAAGGCCGAGGAGATCACCGAGAAGGTCGGCATCCCGGCCGAGCGCCGCGTGAACCAGCTCACCGACGCCGAGGTGCTCCAGATCCGCGAGGCGATCGACCGCGACTACGTCGTCGAGGGCGACCTGCGCCGCGAAGTCTCGATGAACATCAAGCGCCTGATGGATCTCGGCTGCTACCGCGGCCTGCGTCACCGCAAGCAGCTCCCGGTCCGCGGCCAGCGCACCCACACCAACGCCCGCACCCGCAAGGGCAAGGCGAAGCCGATCGCCGGCAAGAAGAAGTAATTTTTTGGCGTTGGAAGGCCGTGCTTCGCTCGGCCTTCTTTCCGTCACGCCGAGTGTCCCGCTGAGGATGCCGGCGTGACAGGCCGGCACTCCACGAGCGGTCCGGCCGAATCCCAAAAGAATCCCGAGCGCCTGGTGTTACGGGCGTGATTGAAGGACCAGCGAGAACAGAATGGCCAAGGAACCGACCCGCGTCCGCCGTCGCGAACGCAAGAACATCGTCTCCGGCGTGGCGCACGTGAACGCCTCGTTCAACAACACGATGATCACCATCACCGACGCCCAGGGCAACACGATCTCGTGGTCGTCCGCCGGCGCGATGGGCTTCAAGGGTTCGCGCAAGTCGACCCCGTACGCCGCCCAGGTCGCCGCCGAGGATGCCGGCCGCAAGGCCGCCGAGCACGGCATGCGCACCCTCGAGGTCGAGGTCTCCGGCCCCGGTTCGGGCCGTGAGTCGGCCCTGCGCGCGCTCCAGGCCGCGGGCTTCACCGTGACCTCGATCCGCGACGTCACCTCGATCCCGCACAACGGCTGCCGCCCGCGCAAGCGTCGCCGCGTCTGATCGGACGGACCCGGAGCCCTCTCGAACGGAGAAGCCCATGGCGGACGGATCGAAGCCCCTTCCCGGCGCCCTGCGTTGGAACATCGGCGACCTCACGGTCACCGCGCTCAACGACGGCTGGTTTCAGGGTTCGCTCGATCTCGTCACGGGCATCTCCAAGGACGAGGCCGGCGCGCTCCAGCGCGCGGGCTTCCGTCCCGAGGCTCCGGTCGTCACGCTCAACGCCTTCCTCGTCACCGGCGCCGGCCGCAAGCCGGTGCTGATCGATTCGGGCTACGGCCATCTCGGCCCCGCCACCCTGGGTCGGGTCCCCGCCGCCCTGGCGCTCACCGGCGTCAGGCCGGAGGAAATCGAGACCGTGCTCCTCACCCACCTCCATCCCGACCATGCGGGCGGGCTGATCAGGGAGGACGGGAGCGCGGCCTATCCGAACGCGGAGCTCGTGGTGCATGCCGCGGAAGCCGCGCACTGGCTTCCCGACGAGGCGCTGTCGCGGGCGCCGGATGCGGCGAAGCCGTATTTCGAGAACGCCCGCAAGGCGGTCGCGCCCTACGGTGCGCGGCTGCGCCGGCACGAGGGCGGCGAGCTGGTGCCGGGCATCACCGCCGTGCCGCTGCCCGGCCACACGCCGGGGCATTGCGGCATGCGGATCGTATCGGGGGACAAGTCCCTGCTGATGTGGACCGACGTGGTGCATATGCCGGCGATCCAGTTCAAGCAGCCGGAGGCGGGCGTCGCCTTCGACGTGGACGGGGACCAGGCGCGCGCCACCCGCAAGCGCGTGCTCGACGAGGTGGCGACGGAGAAGACCTTCATCGCCGGCTCGCATCTGGAGTTTCCGGCGCTCGGATACGTCGCCCGCGACGGCGCGGGCTACAGCTTCGTCCCCGCCCTCTGGGTGGCCGGCGAGACGCAGTGAGTTTTGGGACCGGTCCGGGCGCTCCACGAGCGCTCAAGGGCCGGCCGAAGCGCTTTCCGGGACGCCGGCGGCGCGGGTTTGGCAAGAGGTAGGACCGTGGTCATTCAGAAGAACTGGCAAGAGCTCATCAAGCCGAACAAGCTGCAGGTGTCGGCCGGCGACGACCCGAAGCGGGTCGCCACCGTGGTGGCCGAGCCGCTCGAGCGCGGCTTCGGCACGACGCTGGGCAACTCCCTGCGCCGCGTGCTGCTCTCCTCGCTCCAGGGCGCCGCGGTCACCTCGGTGCAGATCGACGGCGTGCTGCACGAGTTCTCGTCGATCCCCGGCGTGCGCGAGGACGTGACCGACATCGTCCTCAACATCAAGACGATCGCGCTGCGCTCGCAGACCGACCAGCCCAAGCGCATGACCCTGCGCAAGACGGGCCCCGGCCTCGTCACCGCGGGCGACATCGGCGCCGTCGGCGACATCCAGATCCTGAACCCCGACCTCGTGATCTGCACCCTGGACGACGGGGCCGAGATCCGCATGGAGTTCACCGTCGCCACCGGCAAGGGCTACGTCCCGGCCGAGCGCAACCGCCCCGAGGACGCGCCGATCGGCCTGATCCCGGTCGACGCGCTCTACTCGCCGGTGACCAAGGTCAGCTACCGCGTCGAGACCACCCGCGAGGGCCAGGATCTCGACAAGGACAAGCTGACCATGACGGTCGAGACCAACGGCGCCGTGTCGCCGGAGGACGCGCTGGCCTACGCCGCCCGCATCATCCAGGACCAGCTCCAGGTCTTCGTGAACTTCGAGGAGCCCCGCAAGGAAGAGGCCGCCCCGCTCGCGCCGCAGCTTCCCTTCAACCCGGCGCTGCTCAAGAAGGTGGACGAGCTGGAGCTGTCGGTCCGTTCGGCGAACTGCCTGAAGAACGACAACATCGTCTATATCGGCGACCTGATCCAGAAGTCGGAGGGCGAGATGCTGCGCACCCCGAACTTCGGCCGCAAGTCGCTCAACGAGATCAAGGAAGTGCTCGCCGGCATGGGCTTGCACCTCGGCATGGACGTTCCCGGCTGGCCGCCGGAGAACATCGAGGATCTCGCCAAGCGCTTCGAGGAGCACTACTGAGGCGAGGCCGCCTCGGGCTTAACTTGGCGGCGCTTCACGGCGCCGCTTGTTTGGCCGATCCGATCCGTCGCTCAACCGGGCGGCTCAACCTCCCGCCCCAGCGAAGCCGGGGCGGGCACTTCCAAAAGAATCCCGCCGCTGGGTTACGCGGATTTCCTGAAAACAGCCCCCAGGGCACTCGGCCGTACCGTGGCACGGCGGCCGTGACTGAGAAGGACCAGCCACCATGCGTCACGCCTATCGCGGCCGCCGCTTCAACCGCACCGCCGAGCATCGCAAGGCGATGTTCGCCAACATGTCCGCCGCGCTGATCAAGCACGAGCAGATCGTCACCACCCTGCCGAAGGCCAAGGACCTGCGTCCGGTCGTCGAGAAGCTGATCTCGCTCGGCCGCACCGACAGCATCCACGCCCGCCGCCTCGCCATGGCCCAGATCCGCGACGCGGACATGGTCAAGAAGCTCTTCACGGTGCTCGGGCCGCGCTACCAGTCGCGTCCGGGCGGCTACTGCCGCATCATGAAGGCCGGCTTCCGCTACGGCGACAACGCGCCGATGGCCGTCATCGAGTTCGTGGATCGCGACGTCGATGCCCGCGGCAAGGATTCCGGCCCGACCGCGGTCGAGACCGCCGACGCCGCCTGAGGTCGTTCCCCGCCGTCACCGGCGGCGGAACGCGTGACAATGCGACCGGATGCGAAAGGCGGCCCCAGGGCCGCCTTTTTGCGTGTTCGCTCAAGAGGGGTAAGAACGAACGTTCGAACCGGCGGTGGAGAAAGCGCCGGCATGCGGGCACTGGGACAATTGTGCATATGCCTTGCCGTCTTGCATCCGTTATCGTCGGGAAACGCGGCAGGGTCGAAGATCACCGGCAGGTCGGCGCCCCTCTTCCTGGCGTGTCCGGTCGGAAGGCGTTGTCGAACGGCAGGATGTGAACCGTGAATGCTCCCAACGAGAGCGCCGAGCTGCTGAGGGATCCGCTGCTCCTCGACAACCAGCTCTGCTACGCGCTCTACGCCGCGGCCCACCGGATGACGAAATCCTACCGGCCGATGCTCGAACGGATGGGGCTGACCTACCCGCAATACCTCGTCCTGCTCGTGCTCTGGGAGAACGACGGCATCACCGTCTCCGAGATCGGCCGGCGCCTGCGGCTGGATTCCGGCACGCTCACCCCCGTCCTGAAGCGGCTCGAAACGAGCGGCCTGCTCAATCGCAGCCGCCGTCAATCCGACGAGCGGGAGGTCGAGATCGCCCTGACCGATCAGGGGCGCGCGCTCCGGTCGGAGGCGATTGCCGTCCGCCAATCCGTCATGTGCCAGCTCAACATGTCGGAGCCGGAGATCCAGGCCATGCGGGCCGATCTGAACGCGCTCATCGAGAATCTCTCGACCACGAGCTGACGGCCGAGAAACGGGGCGCCACAAGTCATTTTGCCGGTTAAATTTCTGTTGAGGTCGGGCCCCCGCTTCCGGTAGTGACCCTTGTCGCTCAATGCTTGACGGCGACGGCAGCTTCGATCGCAGCGACGTGCTCTCCCGTCATCAATCCTTCAAGGAAGTTTGGCCTTGTCGGTGCCCGCTCGGGGCAGGCCCGGCGGCAAAAGCTGAGCGCGAACTGCGCCGGCCGCAGGGCGTTTCAGAAGTATGACGGCCGGCCCGATCGAGAGCAGCCGCGAAGCGCGGCCCCAGGTCGGCGTGCTGCCGATGCGCCGGACCCCCGAGGGCGGGACGGAGATCCTGCTCGTCACCTCCCGCGAGACGCGGCGCTGGATTATCCCGAAGGGCTGGCCGATGAAGGGGCGCAAGCCGTTCGAGGCGGCCGCCCGCGAGGCCTACGAGGAGGCCGGCATCGTCGGCCGGGTCGGCAAGCGCCCGATCGGCTTCTATCTCTACGAGAAGCGCCTGAAGAGCCGGGACGCGGTGCTCTGCCAAGTGACGGTGTTCCCGCTCGAGGTGCGCAAGCAGCTCAAGAAGTTTCCCGAGCGGGGCCAGCGCGAGGCGCGCTGGTTCTCCCCGTCCGAGGCCGCCGAGATGGTCATCGAGGCGGGCCTCGCCGGCCTGATCCGCGCGGCGGGCAACCGGGACCCGAAGAAGAAGCGCTGAGGGCGGGCTGCGCCGATGCGCCCTGGCGCGTCAGAGCGGCCACGGGCCGGCTCGGCGGGCGCGGTGCAGCTCACGCGCCTTGCCAGCCTGACGCGGCTCTAGAGATCCTCGCCGCAGCCGTCGAAGGGCGGCGCCTCCCTCCCCGCCCGCCCGGACGCGGCGGATGCGAGGCCGACGATCCGGCGGCCGATGCGGCTGCCGCTGCCGACCGCTTCTCCGAGGACGGATTCGACCGTCGCAGCCGTGATCCGGTTGTCGGAGCCTGCGGCGATGGCGGCCTGGGCGAGACGACGGACCATCTCCTTGATGAAAGCCGCGCTGGCTCCCTCCGATCGGGCAACGATGGCCTCGACCGTTCCGTCCTCGAAGGTGAGGGCTTGGCCGTAGAGGGCGACGAGCCGGCCGCGGCAGGTGGCGTCCGGATTCGCGATCTCGATCGCCTCGTCCACGCGACCGGGCCGCGAGGCCAGCGCCTCCTCGATCTCCTCGGGACGGTTGGTGGTGAGGATGAAGAGCACGTCGGCGTCGTCGCGCAGACCGTCCATCTCGTTGAGAAGGCGGTTGAGGAGAACCTCGGTCTTCGGGCTGTTCATGCCCTCGCGGGAGCGCCCGACGAGATCGACATCCTCCAGCACGACGATGCTGGGCTGGAGGGTGCGGGCGAGCAGCATGTAGCGATCGAGGTTGGCGACTTCCTCCGCGGTGATGAGCACCGTCGTACGCTCGGGAAGGTTCGATGCGACGTAGCGGATGACATGGGTTTTGCCGGTGCCGGGCGGGCCGTAGAGCAGGAGCCCCTTTCGCGTCGATTGCCCGAGCCGCCTGAGCGCGTCGCGGTGGCGGTCGAACTCGAAGACGTGCCGATCGAGCCGCGCCATCGTCGCGGCGTCGAGGATCACGGCCTCGCGCGTGACGACGGGCAGCTTGTGCACCTGCAGGGCCGCCTTCATGCCGGAATAGTCCGACCCGGCTTCGAAGGAGAGGACCTTGCCGCGATAGAGCGCGGAGTTCGCGCCGGCCGATTGAACGGCAGCGAGGAAGCCGCGGGCGAACGCCAGCGACGCGGGATCCGACAGGGTCGCGATTTCGACCTGCGTGAAGGTCCCTTCACGGAACTTTGTATATTGCGAAAGCAGCACAGCAATCGGCCGCCCATCGACCCGGAAAAGCCAGAGACCGTTGTTCAGGGCGGAGAACGGCTCCGCCTCGCCGACATCCATGTCCTTGTATTGGAGCGGCGTGACGGAGATCGTGTAGTCGCCCTGCCGGACCAGCAGGCTGGAGATGGTCAGGGGCAACTGATCGTGGAACTGATGCACGCCCAGCAGCGTGGGCGCGAACGGATCGATCCGATCCGTTACGGTCGCCTGGAGGTCGGGCAGCAGGTGCGCTCCGAACTGTCGGCGCGAACTCGTGATGCCGTTGACCTGCTCGGCGCCGAAATGTGCGACGAGTGCTTCCCACGCTTGGTCGAAGTTGCGGGACATTCCTGCGCTCCTTCAAGGGCCACCGCACCTTTGCAGGGCCTTCACAGAGCTTGTCGGCTGAAGGTCAGGAATAGCCACAGGCGCAGATCATATAAATATCTTAAACTAGGCTGATTTTATCAAATTTACTTAGATGCGCACGGTTCGCATATAATATAGTCCTTAGGACTCCGATTTCCAGATCACGCCGGATTATTTGATAGTTCGTCTTGCGCCCCGTCCGGGCTTTCATCGCGAGCAGGCTCGCCTTCCTCGATCCGCCGTTGCTCCGGATGGGACGCATGTCGCGCGTGCTGTTGATCGCGGAGCGTGGCGTCGCACTCCCAGCCGGCTCCCGAGGCAGCGGCTTTGGGCACGGGTCATCCCATGGCCGGCGCAGGTCCACTGCACCTGCCGAGGCTGCCCCCTCCTCGTCGCGATGCTCTCGGCCACAACTCCCGCTTCCACGACCGTTCTCAATGGCGCCTTACGGGCACTCGGCCTGCAAGTCTGGACCACCGCGGAGGATGCGTGCTGCGGGCAGGCTGCGCCGGTTCGACGATTAGCCGGGCGCAAACGAAAGCGGGCGCGAGAGCCTCAGCTCCCGCGCCCGCCTCGAAACTCCGTCGTTCCTGCCGGAACGATCAGGCCGCCGTGCCGGCCGCCTCGGCCGCCGCCGCCTGATCCTCGACCAACTTCCAGGTCTTGGTCTTGGAATAGGGACGGGACTCCTCGATGAACACCGTCTGGCCGACCTTGGCCGCATTGGCCTCGTCGTGCGCATGGTAGTTCTTCGAGCGGCGGACCGTCTTCTTCATCACCGGGTGGGTGAAGCGACGCTCCACCTTCACGACGATGGTCTTATCGGTCTTGTCGCTGACGACGACGCCTTGAAGGACGCGCTTGGGCATGTGGAATCTCCTCAGGCCTTGGCCGCGTCCAGCGTCTTCTGACGCTGCAGCGTGCGGACACGGGCGATGTCGCGGCGGACCTCACGGACCCGGGCGACGTTCTCGAGCTGGCCCGTCGCGCCCTGGAAGCGCAGGTTGAACTGCTCCTTCTTCAGGCTGATGAGCTCGTCGGAAAGCTGATCCGCCGACAGCGCGCGCAGATCAGACAGTCTCTGATCGGACTTCATGATCTCTTCCTATCAATCAGCGATGCGCTGGATGACGCGGGTGCGCACCGGCAGCTTCGCGGCACCGAGGCGGAGCGCCTCGCGGGCGATCTCCTCGGCGACGCCATCGACCTCGAACATGATGCGGCCGGGATGGACGCGGGCGGCCCAGTATTCCGGCGCGCCCTTACCGGAGCCCATGCGGACCTCGGTGGGCTTGGCGGTGACGGGGAGATCCGGGAACACCCGGATCCACACGCGGCCCTGACGCTTCATCTCGCGGGTGATCGCGCGGCGGGCCGCCTCGATCTGCCGCGCGGTGATGCGCTCCGGCTCCAGGCACTTGAGGCCGAACTGGCCGAAGTTCAGCTCAAAGCCGCCCTTGGCCGCGCCATGGATGCGTCCCTTGAACTGCTTACGGAACTTGGTCTTCTTGGGTTGCAGCATGGCAGCCTCTCATCATTCTCCAGGTGGCTCGCGATTACGCGTTGGCGTGATCGCGGCGGCCACGGCCACCACGGTCGTCGCCGTCACGCTCGCGGCGCCCGCCGGAACGGCCGCCCTCTTCCTGGGCGCGCTTGTCCTGCGCCATCGGATCGTGCTCGAGGATCTCGCCCTTGAACACCCACACCTTGATACCGCAGGTACCGTAGGTGGTGAACGCGGTGGCGGTGCCGTAATCGACGTCGGCGCGCAGGGTGTGCAGGGGAACGCGGCCCTCGCGGTACCACTCCGTGCGCGCGATCTCCGCGCCGCCGAGACGGCCGGCGCAGTTGATGCGGATGCCCTCGGCGCCGAGACGCATGGCCGACTGCACGGCGCGCTTCATGGCGCGACGGAAGGCGACGCGGCGCTCGAGCTGCTGCGCGATGGACTCGGCCACCAGCGTAGCGTCGACCTCGGGCTTGCGCACCTCGACGATGTTGATCGTCACGTCGGCCTTGGTCATCGTGCCGACGAGCTTGCGCAGCTTCTCGATGTCCGCGCCCTTCTTGCCGATCACCACGCCCGGACGACCCGAGTGGATGGTGACGCGGCACTTCCGGTGCGGGCGCTCGATGACGATCTTCGAGACGGCGGCCTGCTTGAGCTGCTTCATGAGGGCGGCGCGGATGGCCACGTCCTCGTGCATCAGCTTGGCGTACTCGCCCTTCTCGGCGAACCAGCGGGAATCCCAGGTCCGGTTGATGCCGAGACGCAGGCCGATCGGATTGATCTTCTGACCCATCGGTAACTCCTCAGGCCGCTTCAGCGCGCACTTCGCGAACCACGATCGTGAGGTTCGAGAAGGGCTTCAGGATGCGCGCGCCGCGACCGCGGGCACGGGCGTGGAAGCGCTTGAGCACCAGCGCCTTGCCGACGAAGGCCTGGGACACGACGAGATCGTCCACGTCCAGGTCGTGGTTGTTCTCGGCGTTGGCGATCGCGCTCTCCAGGCACTTCTTCACATCGCGAGCGATGCGCTTGCGGGAGAATTCGAGGTCGGCCAGGGCCGTATCGACCTTCTTGCCGCGGATCAGCGCCGCCACGAGGTTGAGCTTCTGGGGCGACACGCGGAGCATCCGCGCGACGGCCTTCGCCTCGTTCTCGGGGAGCGCGCGGGGGGTGGCAGGCTTGCCCATCTCAGCGCCTCTTCGCCTTCTTGTCGGCCGCGTGACCGGGGAAGGTGCGGGTCGGCGAGAACTCGCCGAACTTGTGACCGACCATCTCCTCGGTGACGTAGACCGGGATATGCTTGTGTCCGTTGTGCACACCGAAGGTGATGCCGACGAACTGCGGGAGAATCGTGGAGCGGCGGCTCCAGATCTTGACGACCTCGTTGCGGCTGCCGCCGCGGGCGGCGTCGGCCTTCTTGAGGAGGTAGCCGTCGACGAACGGCCCTTTCCAGAGGGAACGTGCCATGGCTGTTACTTCTTGCGGTTATGGCGGCTGGACAGGATGAAGGTGTCGGTCCGCTTGTTGGACCGGGTCTTCTTCCCCTTGGTGGGCACGCCCCAGGGCGTGACCGGGTTCCGGCCGCCCGAGGTACGACCCTCGCCGCCGCCGTGCGGGTGATCGACCGGGTTCATGGCGACGCCGCGGTTGTGCGGGCGCTTGCCGAGCCAGCGGTTGCGGCCGGCCTTGCCCAGCGAGATGTTCATGTGGTCCGGGTTCGAGACCGCACCGACGCTGGCGAAGCACTGACCGTGGACGAGGCGCTGCTCGCCCGAGTTCAGGCGCAGCGTCACGTAGCCCTGGTCGCGGCCGACGATCTGAGCGTAGTTGCCGGCGGAGCGGGCGATCGCGCCGCCCTTGCCGATCTTCAGCTCGACGTTGTGGACGATGGTGCCCACCGGCATCGAACCGATCGGACCGGCATTGCCCGGCTTCACGTCGACGCTCTCACCGGCCACCACCTTGTCGCCCGGAGACAGGCGCTGGGGGGCGAGGATGTAGCTCTGCTTCCCGTCGGGGAAGGTGATGAGCGCGATGAAGGCGGTGCGGTTGGGATCGTACTCGATCCGCTCCACCGTCGCGGGAACGTTGAGGTTCTCGCGACGCTTGAAGTCGACGTTGCGCAGGACCCGCTTGTGGCCACCGCCGCGGAAGCGGACGGTGATGCGGCCCAGGTTGTTGCGGCCGCCCGAGGAGCTCTTGCCCTCGGTCAGCGCCTTTACCGGCTTGCCCTTGTAGAGCTCACGGCGGTCGACGAGCACGAGCTGGCGCAGGCTCGGCGTGACCGGTTTGAATGTCTTCAAGGCCATCGGCTTGATCCTAACGCTTCAAGTCTCAGAGGCCGGTCGTGACGTCGATCGTATCACCCTCGGCGAGGGTCACGATCGCCTTCTTCACGTCCGAACGCTGCCCGCGCTGCCCGCGGAAGAACTTCTTCTTGCCCTTGGTCGTGAGCGTGTTGACGCTCGTGACCTTGACGTCGAACAGCTTCTCGACCGCTTCCTTGATCTGCGGCTTGGTGGCCTTCGGGGCAACCCGGAAGACGACCTTGTTCTGCTCGGTGAGGTTGGTCGCCTTCTCCGTGATGACGGGGGAGACGATCACATCGTAGTGGCGCGGATCGGCACTCATTTGAAACGCTCCTCCAGCGCATCGACGGCGGCGCGCGTCAGCACGAGCGTGTCACGACGCAGGATGTCGTAGACGTTGATGCCCTGGACGGGCAGCACGTCGATCTTCGGGATGGCGCGGGCGGCGCGACCGAAGTTCTCGTCGACCTCCGAACCGCCGATGATCAGCGCGCTCGACAAGCCGAGCTTCTCGAAGCGCTCGATCATCGCCTTGGTCTTGTGGCTGTCGACCTTGATGTCGTCGACGACGATCAGGGTCGAGGCCTTGGCCTTCGACGACAGGGCGTGCTTGAGGGCGAGCGCACGGACCTTCTTGGGCAGGTCGTGGCTGTGGTCGCGCACCACCGGACCGAAGGCCCGGCCGCCGCCGCGGAACTGCGGAGCGGAGGCCGCGCCGTGACGGGCGTTGCCGGTGCCCTTCTGCTTGTACAGCTTCTTCGAGGTGCGATCGACGTCCGAGCGGTTCTTGACCGCGTGGGTGCCGGCGCGCCGCTTGGCGAGCTGGTAGCGCACCATGCGCTGCAGGATATCGGCGCGCGGCTCCAGGCCGAAGATCGCCTCGTTGAGCTCGACCGAGCCGGCGGAGCCGCCGTCGAGCGTGGTGATATCGAGTTTCATCACGCGTTCTCCTCGGACGCAGGAGCGACAGCCTGGGCCTCGGGGGCCGCCTCGACCTGGGACGCGCCGGCGGAACCGTTCTCACGGAACTTGCCCGGCAGCGGCACGTCGGCCGGCAGCTTGCGCTTCACCGAGTCGCGAACCTGGATCCAGCCGCCGGCGACGCCGGGAACGGCGCCCTCGACGAGGATCAGGCCGCGCTCCGGATCGGTGCGCACGACCTTGAGGTTCTGCGTGGTGACGCGCTCGACGCCCAGATGGCCCGGCATCTTCTTGTTCTTGAAGGTCTTGCCCGGATCCTGGCGGCCACCGGTCGAACCGATCGAGCGGTGGGAGATCGACACGCCGTGGGTGGCGCGCAGACCGCCGAAGTTCCAGCGCTTCATACCGCCGGCGAAGCCCTTACCCGTGGTGGTGCCCGTCACGTCGACGAACTGGCCCGGGATGAAGTGGTCCGCGGTGATCTCGGCACCGACCGGGATCAGCGCGTCCTCGGACACGCGGAACTCGGCGAGCTTCTTCTTGGGCTCGACCTTGGCGACCGCGAAGCGGCCGCGCTCGGCCTGCGACACGTTCTTCACCTTGGCCTTGCCGACGCCGACCTGGAGGGCGACGTAGCCGTCCTTCTCGGTCGTGCGGTGTGCCACGACCTGGCACTGATCGATTTGGAGCACGGTGACGGGCACATGCTCGCCAGCGTCCGTGAAGACGCGGGTCATGCCGACCTTCCGTGCGATGACGCCTGAGCGCATAGGTCTCTCCCTCGCGCGATGAAACGGTAAGCTCTAAATCCAGCGCGGACTTAGAGCTTGATCTCCACGTCCACGCCAGCGGCGAGGTCGAGCTTCATCAGCGCGTCCACGGTCTGCGGCGTCGGGTCGACGATATCGAGCACCCGCTTGTGCGTGCGCATCTCGAATTGTTCGCGCGACTTCTTGTCGATGTGCGGCGAGCGGTTCACCGTGAACTTCTCGATATGCGTCGGCAGCGGGATCGGGCCCCGGATCTGCGCGCCGGTGCGGCGCGCGGTCGAGACGATCTCCTTGGTGGACGCATCGAGGATGCGGTGATCGAACGCCTTGAGGCGAATGCGGATGTTCTGACCGTTCATGACCTGACCTCGGCGGAAACGTTGGAAGGGCGGGCGCGAGGGCCCGCCCCTCTTACGTCCCCTGTCGATGATGCTTCGCGGTGGCGGTTAGTCGTTGATGGCGGCGACGACGCCGGCCCCGACGGTACGGCCGCCCTCGCGGATAGCGAAGCGCAGCTTCTCTTCCATGGCCACCGGCACGATCAGCACCACGTCCATGGTCACGTTGTCGCCCGGCATCACCATCTCGGTGCCCTCGGGCA